>JANOIQ010000372.1:0-2121 GCA_031407835.1 Chitinophagaceae bacterium | reverse complement strand
ATTATTTAAAAAAGCAGGGTGAATTTAATTTTAAAAAAATCAAATTTTTGACACCCCACCTCAGGGGTTTTTCCAGAAAATAATATAAAGCGATGATTTTGATTTGAAGTCAGGCCGGGGATTCAAAACTTATGAATGGGTTAACAAAACGCAATTAAAGTTCCCCAATGGTATGGGTCACATAAATATTTTGGGGACTAAGCAAAAAGTTTATGTAATCTGAATAAAAAGAAAGTAGTATCCACTACCCCTCTTTGGTTAGCTCTAAAGAGCTTTATTTTTGAATTAAAAGACTCTGCATTAGCATTTGTATTTCTGTTTATAAAGAAGTTTAGAATATTATCCAAGTTGTTTTCAACTGTATTTGCTACTGAATAAAAAACCTTCATTTCGTTTTCATTTACTTTTTTAATCCATTCGGTAAATCTAATTTTTGCTGATTGTTTATTGGCATCTTCATAGATGTTTCTGAAAGCCAATGTTTCATGATACCAATGTTCCAGTTCTGGATATTTTTTAAAAAGTATGGTTGCTCTTTCATATTGATTTTGTGTCCAAGTATCTTTTTTCTTTGCTAAAATATATTTACTTCTTGCCAATAATTGTTTTGGGGTATCTCCATTTTTAAGAATCTCTGCTTCGTATTTCAGCTTACTATGGTCTGTATTTTTTATGAATGCCGCTTTTTTTAAAGGATTATTTTCAAGTGTTTTTAATGTAAGATAATACGTTGCTTTAGCGTCTTTTACAATCTTTATAGCTGCGTTTTCTTTGTCAATTTCTGCCCATCTAAGCGTTGTTCTTAGGTGTTGTAATGCTTCCATACAAAGCCTAACTACATGAAATCTATCGGTAACTAATTGGGCATTAGGGAAGGCAGTTTTTGCCGATAATTCCATATTATTTGCCATATCTAATGTTACTTCTTTTACCAGCAAACGCTGCTCTGCACTAAGTTTCAGTAATACATCAACAATATCTTTAGATAAAGTGCCGTTAATGACTGCTACGATAGTGCCTTTCTTTCCTTTGCCTGCTTTATTAGTAACAAAAGTATATAATTCTCCTTGAGATAAAGATACTTCGTCAATACATAAATACGGACCAATATTTTCAGGAAAAATTAAATATTTTTCTGCATGTGATTTTTGAATCCAATCCTTAAATCCACTACTATGTGTTTTATAATGCCGGTTAAGTTTATCACTCTTTACACAATAATAACTTGCAATGTTGGTAATGGTATCTTCTCGATTATCTACTTCTATATTTTAAAAAATCCGCTAACTCTTTGGTAAATCCTGAGCCAACGGCAACGTATGAAAAATCATTGCGATGAAATATTTTAGGGTTGATTTTGTGTTGCCATTTTCTACGGCCTATCTTCAAATAAACCGCTTTACCTCGGATAGGAAAATCTTGAAGAGTGATAGAGGAGAATCCTTTTGATTTAAATTCGGCACCATTTTGAATACCTATAAGTTCATTCTTTTCTTCTATACTTATGGTATAAAACAGTTTCTTTGTTTTTATATCGCAAAGCTCAACAATTTCCATAATATTAAAATGGAGTAATAGACCTTCGGGTAAAAATAAAGACACTAACTCATTATTTAAATGCATCTGATTTTTAGTACAAAAGTAAGGGCTGTCCCCAAAATATTAAGCTGACCCGATATTCCATTGGCCCTTATGGCTGCGCCCTATGCTATTATATGCCGCCCTTTCAGGGCTTTAGAACTTATCCATAAAAAATTATTTTAACGCTGTAATCGTTACCGGGCCTTCCAACCCCGAAGGCTGAACTTTCCAATTGGAGGCATCAAAATCCTTGTAGTTGATGTTTACAAAATTTATTTCGTGATACCTACGCCATTCCATTTTGTTTTGGTCCATGTACCTGATCCTGTTTGCCATTAAGTTAGCCACCTCAATAGTAATGGAATTTTCACCTTGTTTCAAATACAACAAACGTTTGGAATTTTTTCTTTTTTCGAGCCCGGTTAACAACCATTCAATTTTCTGGTTCGAATTATTAGTTATTATTTTTGAATTGGCGTTTTTAGACAAAACAGTCGTATTCTCTGGAATTTCTAAAGTCATTTTTTCTGAGTGACGATA
>JANOIQ010000368.1:0-2239 GCA_031407835.1 Chitinophagaceae bacterium | reverse complement strand
TTTATTTAACTAAAAAATCCTTTGCAAATTATGCAAAGGATTTTCAAATCAGCTATTCAATCTTAAAGTGGATATTTTCCGTCGCTGCGAAGCTTTGCTGTAATTCTTCTCCTGGCTTCTTTACTGTTGAGCGGTTCTACTTTAGTAAACCGTTTCAATCCAAGCAGCATCATTCTGTGTTCGTCTCCATCCGCAAACGCATTGATTGCATCTTTACCAAATTTATTGATCCGGTCTGCTGCATCATACAAATACGTACGCATAATGTCCAGTTCAAACTGACAGGCAGCTTCACCTTTCTGTTCAACCATTTTTGCTGCACGTAACAGAGCACTTTCAGCATTAAAAGTATTAATGGCCATATCTGCAATGTTCATCAGTACTTCCTGCTCCTGCTCAATCTTCATCATCAGTTTCTGTACAGCAGCACCGGCAGTCATCATAATTGCCTTTTTGAAATTAGCAACTGCTTTAAATTCTTTGGCAAATGGTGTTTCATCATCATTACCAAAATCAGGGATACTCATCAATTCTTTCTGCACAGCCATTGCAGGACCCATAATATCCAAACGGCCTTTCATAGCACGCTTCAATACCATATCAACAGTTAAGAGGCGATTGATTTCATTTGTTCCTTCATAAATACGGTTGATGCGGCTGTCTCTATATGCTCTGGATATTTCATACTCATCGCTGAAACCATTACCACCGTGAATTTGCACACCTTCATCTACTACATAATCCAATACTTCGCTGCCATCCACTTTCAGCATGGCACATTCAATGGCAAACTCTTCAGCAGCACCAAGCAGTGCTTCATTGAACGGTTTACCTGCTGCCAGTAGTTCATGTTCTTTTTCATCAATCCATTTGGCTGTTCTGTACAAAGCGCTTTCATCAACCCAGATACGGATTGCCATTTCAGCAATCTTATATTGAATTGCTCCGAAGTTGATGATGGGAGTTTTAAATTGTTCACGGGTCATTGCATAGGTTAATGCAATATTCAGGGATCGTTTAGAACCGCCTAATGCAGCAGCAGCTAATTTCAACCGGCCTATATTTAAAATGTTGAAAGCAATAACATGACCTTTCCCTTTTTCACCCAGTAAATTTTCAACAGGCACTTTGCAATCCTGGAAATACAACTGAACAGTGGATGAACCTTTTATACCCATCTTATGTTCTTCGGGTCCCTGTGTAAAACCTTCCATACCACGCTCAATAATAAAGCCGGTAAATTCTTTGCCATCAATTTTAGCGAAGACTGTATATACATCAGCAAAACCACCGTTGGTAATCCAGCATTTCTGTCCGCTTAAAATATAATGTTTACCATCTGCACTCAGTACGGCTGTTGTTTTTGCACCCAAAGCATCACTGCCACTGTTGGGTTCGGTTAATCCGTAAGCACCTTTCCATTCGCCTGTTGCAAGTTTGGGAATGTATTTTGTCTTTTGCTCAGGTGTGCCAAAATATAAAATGGGCAATAAGCCAATACCGGAGTGTGCTGCTGCTGCTACTGAAAAAGAATAACCTCCGCCCACTCCTTCACTGATAAGAGTAGATGTTACAAAATCTTTTCCCAATCCGCCTAAGTCTTCAGGCGTAGAACTGCCGAGCAAACCTAACTCACCTGCTTTTTTCAGTAAGGAAGGCATCAAATCTTTGTCTTCCATTTTATCCAGCTTTGGAACAACCGGTAATACTTCCGTTTCAAGAAAGGTTGCGCACATTTCTTTAACCATGTGCTGTTCCTCATTAAAATCTTCAGGAATAAATGTTTCCTGTGGCGTGTTTGCTTTGATCAGCCACTCGCCGCCTTTTAGTGTTGCAATCGTTGCGGTGTTCATATATTTATGTTTTAAAGTTTAGAGGCCTCACCACCCCCGTCCGACCGGTCATCCGAGCGGGCTTCCTCCTCTCCCGTAGAGAGGAGGCGGTGCTGTATTTTTTTCTCCATTCATCATCACTACCACTTCATCATTTATGCTGTTGTCATCACATTTCAACCTCGCAAATTAAAATCAACATCTTAAACTTGAAAGGGCTGTGCCTCGATGTTCTCCCCCTTCGGGGGAGTTAGAGGGGGCCGCCCTATTTTAAATTATCATACACCACCTGCAATACTTCCTTACAGATATCAATCCTGTCGGCAGGAACTCCAATCAATGCTTCATTTAAAGTTGTGTTAGCCACAGACATTGTTTCTTCTTCTAATTGCCTGCCCTGTTCTGTG
>JANOIQ010000365.1:0-6839 GCA_031407835.1 Chitinophagaceae bacterium | reverse complement strand
CTATCGTATGAAGCCAACTATTTCTTTCTTCGCCAGCTATTCCAATTCCTTTGCTATCAACACAGGGCTGGATATTTCTAACAATGTGTTAGCTCCATCCATCATTGATCAGTATGAAGTGGGTGTAAAGAATATTCTGTTGAAAGGAAAGCTGACAGTGAATGTAACAGCATATAAAATTATCAATAATAACCTTGCTCAAACAGCACAGCTCGACAGAAACGGAAATCCAAATAACAACAGCAACCTCAAGGAACTTACCGGGCAAACAAACAGCAATGGTGTGGAACTGGATATTACCGCCAACCCTCTGAAGGGATTTTCAATTATGGCTGGTTACAGTTATAACGATATGCGTTATACCAAAACACCTGATAAGGTTGGCAGTTATGTAGAAGGCGACCGTTTGGTAAATACACCGGCGCATACAGCTAATGCAAGTGCTTTCTATACAATCAGCAAAGGCAAATTGAATGGATTGAAATTTGGAACGTCCCTGTTTTATGTGGGTAAGCGTTTTGGTGGCTGGAACAATACGATTGGTCAGGCACAGAATTACTCAAGACTGATTCCTGTAGAAGCATTTACAACCGTTGATATATCTGCCGGCTACAGCATCAAACGTTTTTCTTTACTTGCTAAAGTTTCAAATATTATAAACGTTTTAAGTTATTATGTACATGAAAATTACAGCATCAATCCAATTCCTCCACGTCAGTTTGTGGCAACAGTTGCCTATAAATTCTGATCCGAAAAACTAAACTCATATTGTAAGAAAAGGGACTCGTTCACAGCGATCCCTTTTTCACATAACAGGCAAATGATAAAGAAGATAATTAAGTAAAGCAATGGCAAAAGAATCCACACAAAAAACCACCTGGCAAAAACTAAGAAAACTGGTTAATGATATTCATTTATGGCTTGGCCTTGGCAGCGGGCTGCTTGTAATTGCCATTTGCTTCAGCGGAACAGTGTATGTTTTTAATACAGAGCTTACTGAAAAAGCAGCACCGCATTTGTATAAAGTAAAACCGGTTGAAGGGAAAGACCGGCTTCCGGTTGATACGTTACTGGAAAAAATAAAAACAGTTTCCGGCGGAACGATTACAAGTGTAACGATTCCCGCAGCACTCAATCGTACATACCAGTTCAATGTAAAAGCAAAAAGTGACAGCAATGCCAGAGGAGGAATTACTTATATGATAAATCCCTATACGGGAGATATAACCGGCAATTCAAAAGAAAAGAACCGCACAAAAGAATTCATGGCAACGATGTTCAGTCTTCATCGCTGGCTGTTGCTGGATAAAGTGAAGCAGCCTGTGATAAAAGGAGTAGAGAACAGAAAGCTTGGCAGCATGATTACCGGGTGGGTTACAATTATTTTTACATTGGGTTGTATAACAGGATTGATTATCTGGTTTCCACAGAAAGTACAGAACTGGAAACAGGGCTTAAAAATAAAATGGAATGCAGGATGGAAAAGAGTGAATAATGACCTGCACAATTCACTTGCTTTTTATTCACTGATTTTTTTATTGCTGATGGGATTAACAGGGCCGCAATGGTCGTTTGAATTGTATAGAACAGGTATGCAGAAAACATTGGGCACATATAAACCAAAAGAAGTATCAAAAGAGAAAGAACCAAAACAGAAACCTGTAAAAGAAAAACATACAGATGATACAACTTCAATTGCAAGTTTATCTGTTGCTGATTACATCAAAGAAGCAGATCGGTTACTACCTTACAAAGGGAATTATACAATTATGCTTCCCGCAAATGCAGAAGCACAAACAATAATCGTTAAAACAAAAATTGGTTTTTTTGCTCCGGCAGCCGGCGACAGAATTACAATGGATCAACACAGCGGTAAAGTGATAAAGCTTGATCTGTTTAAGAAAAAACCTTTTAACGAAAGAGTAGCAGGTTCTGTCAAAGCCATACATGTTGGGAATTTATATGGAACCTTCACCAAAATTCTATACTTTCTTGCTTGTTTAATTGCTACAACCTTACCAATCACAGGAACACTTATCTGGTACAATAAGCTGAAGAAAAAAAGAAAACGTAACCGTGTTTTCCTGGCAGATGAAGAAACGCAAGCTTCATAACCACCTGTCTATAACTTTTTTAAAACATCCATTTATTTCTGCAATTCTTTTAAGAAATTCCCAAAACCCATGACTCTTGGGATTTTTTTCTTTTTTCTTTTATGATTTTTGTCAGTTGCCGATATGATTCATTTCTGCATTGTGTCATTCAACAGTCAAACAAATGGCGATTTAAACATGATGACAATTCTGTGATAATGAAGATCAGTTCCTGATACATTTTTGCGTTAGAATTTATTTATGCAAAAAATTATTACAGGAATTGCATTGTTTATAAGCTGCTTTACGGCGTCTGCACAGGATACTGTACCGGTATTTGACTCCACTTATTTTAAATTATTAAATGAAGTGGTTGTTACTGCAACACGTACTGAACGTAAGCTGGGTAATGTAGCTGTTCCTGTAACAATCATTTCTCAAAAACAAATTCAGCAGGCGGGTACATTAAGGCTCCGTGATATTTTGCAGGAAACAACAGGTTTGTTTATCACAAGCGGTTTTGGTGCAGGTGTGCAGATGCAGGGTTTAAGTGCTGATTATACAATGATCTTAATTGATGGAGAGCCTTTAGTGGGCAGAACTGCTGGTGTGCTCGATATCAACCGAATTGCTGTAGGAAATATTAAGAAAATTGAAATTGTAAAAGGCCCATCATCCAGTTTATATGGATCAGAAGCAATGGCCGGTGTAATTAATATCATTACAGATCACAGCAGAAAAAAACAACTCAGCGCCGGGTTGCGTTATGGGTTTGGCAATCCTGATTTGGGATGGGCCGCTCCTGTTGGCTCAAAAACATTTAAACAATCTGATTTCAATATTACTGCCGGCACATACTTTAAAAAGCTGTCTGTAAAATATACGGGAAATGCATTGTATAACGATGCAATTACCTACCGTCCAAATTCACAGGCAAGGTTTCCTCAGCCCGTGTGGCGGGCAACGAATCAGCTTCAGCTTGCATACAGCTTCAGTTCAAATACAAAACTGGATATGACGGTGCGTAATGCATATGATTATATTAAAAAAGAATTAGCTGTTGCCAATAATGGAGTTGTCAGTAATTCATATGGAAGGGAAATTAACAATGACTGGAATATTAATTCTGTTCTTTCTCACAGGTTCAGTGATAAGGTTAGTTCATCACTCCGTTTATACAGTACCATCTTTGATGGCTCAGAAAAATTAAGCTTTAAAGAAAAACCAGATAGTATTTATTATGATGGATTTCGTCAGCGGTTTTATCGTGCCGAAAATCAAACAGATATCAGCTTTAAGAAGATGAATCTCACAATTGGTGCAGGTTATATCATCGATGAAGCAAGATCAACCCGTTATGATAACAGCAGCAATTACAAGCAAAACAGAATTGCTTATGGTTTTCTGCAGCATGAATGGATGCCGAATGAAAAAATTTCCGTGATCGGCGGATTACGTTATGACGATAACCGGTTGTTTGCGGCCGCATTCAGTCCAAAACTGGCCGTACGTTACAGTATCAATAAAAGAATAAATGTAAATGCATCAATCGGAAGAGGATTTAAAGCTCCCGATTTCCGCCAGCTCTATCTCAACTTTACCAATATTTCTGCCGGTGGTTATTCCGTGTTTGGTTCTATTGATGCAATGAAAGTAATTACAGCCTTACAGCAGCGTGGTGAAATAGCAGAGTTAATGAGCGACTTCAGTAAGTTAAGTACACTCACCCCCGAATACAGTACAGGAATGAATGCTGGTGCCACAATTCTTGCAGCAAAAAATCTGTCATTTAAAGTAAATGTTTTTCGCAATGATATTAATGGATTGATTGAAGTAAGACAGGTGGCAACAAGAACAAATGGCACACAGATTTACAGTTATATCAATGTAAAAAAAGCATATACACAGGGTGGTGAAATTGAAGCGAGCTGGTCTCCGGTGAAGTTCCTTACAGTGAAAGGCGGTTACCAGATTTTATATACTGCAGATAAAGAAGAGTTGAAACGCATTAAAAGCGGCAAAGAATCAGTTAGAGATGCAAGCAACATCAGCCGCACTTTATTACGCAGTGAATATGTTGGTTTGCCCAACAGAAGTAAGCATATGGCCAACCTGAAATTCACATATGAAAACGAACAGCAATTTTTTGCCACTGCACGAGCAGTGTATCGCAGCAAATGGGCAGTAAGTAATACCAGCGGTAATACGGTATATGATGTAAAAGATGAATTCGGAAATGCGTTTGTACTCATCAATGTTTCTGCAGGTAAGGAATTTAAAAGCGGTATACGACTGCAGGCAGGAATGGATAACGTTTTTAATTATCAGGATGCAGGGTACCTGCCTAACCTGCCGGGTCGTGTAATGTATGCATCAATCCAATACAATTTTATACGTAAACAATAACAAGAACAATAAATAAAACAAGTAATGAAAACAAAATTCATCCTATCGACAGCAGTTGCAGCAGTAATGATTCTGAGTGCATGTAAGAAAGAAAAAACGCCGGCAAAAGCAGCTGATCCCGGTGCATATAAAGTAGAAGTTAATGGTAAAATTGTAACTGTGAAGAATCTTCCGGCCGATACAATCGTTACGGTTACTGCACAAGGTCAGCCAATTGGAACAGGGTTTTACAGTTTCTTTAGTTTAGAAACCAACCAATGGATTGCCAACAGTGATTCAGCTACAACAAAATGGGATCTCGCATTTGCAGGCTCAACTATTCGTGTAAACAATGCTACAAGCGGACCGGGTACCGGAGGTGCTTTTGTACAGATTGCCAATTTTGCTGATGTTGCAAGCGTATCAGTTGATTCAACTTTTCGTATCGATAATCATCCGGTAGGTTATGCCATTGTCAAAGGTTCAGGTAAGGGATGGTATAATTATGATGGTGTAAATGTATTGCTGACTCCTATTGCAGGTCGTACACTGATCATTCGCACTGCCAGTGGCAAATATGCAAAAGTGGAGATCCTGAATTTTTATAAGGGTGGAGTTACACTGTCAACAACTGCAACAGATGCTGACAAAACCTATTTGCAACGTTATTATACTTTCCGTTATACGTTTCAGTCAAACGGAACAAAGAATTTCTAATTGGTTGAGTAAAGTGATAAAAGGCCTCCGGAATACGGGGGCTTTTTGGTTTTCAATCACCCCTGAACTTTCTTACCTTTGGCCACTTTTATAAAATTAAGCCAGGAGAGAATCATGAGTGTGAAGTACAGAGAATTTTCGCAGTTGAATCTGCCCTCCATTGAACAGGAGATTTTAGCCAGGTGGGAAACTGAACAGGCATTTGAAAAAAGTATTGCAGTGCGGGAAGGCGCCAAACCCTTTGTATTTTTCGAAGGGCCACCCAGTGCCAATGGTATGCCTGGCATTCACCACGTTATTTCCCGAACGCTGAAAGATCTGGTTTGCCGCTACAAAACCATGAAAGGTTTCCAGGTAAAACGCAAGGGTGGATGGGATACTCATGGACTGCCGATTGAACTCGGAGTGGAAAAAGAACTGGGCATCACCAAGGAAGATATTGGGGTGAAGATTTCGGTTGAAGATTACAACAAAAAATGCCGGGAAGCAGTATTGCGTTATAAAGACAAGTGGGATGATATCACCAAAAAAATGGGATACTGGGTTGATCTGAATGATCCCTATATCACCTTCAAAAACGAATACATCGAAACACTCTGGTGGTTGCTGCAACAGTTGTACAACAAAGGACTGTTGTATGAAAGTGTGAGCATTCAGCCTTATTCACCGGCAGCAGGAACTGGTTTAAGCTCGCATGAATTAAATCAGCCCGGAACGTATAAGGATGTAAAAGATACTTCTGCCGTTGCCATGTTCAAAGCGGTGAAGAATGAACGCAGCCAGTTTTTGTTTGATGCTGCTTATTCAGCTCCCTCTCCTTTGGAGAGGGCGGGGGGTGAGGTCTATTTCCTCGCCTGGACAACAACACCATGGACACTTCCTTCCAATCTTGGCTTAACTGTTGGACCGAACATTGACTATGTGCTGGTAAAAACGTTCAATCCATACAGTGGCAAGCCTTGTGCTGTTGTATTGGCGAAAGCCTTGCTGCATAAATATTTCCCCGAGCATGTGGATGAGTTTGAAGAAGGTGCTGAAATTTATGATGCGGTCAACAATTGGTTCAACCATGGCAGTGATGAATTTCTGATTGAAAAAAGTGCTGAATTAAAAACAGCATTCGATGCATTGGTGAAGAAAAAACAACTGCCTTATAAAATCGTTGCAACATTCAAAGGAAAAGAAATTGAAGAATGCCGTTACGAGCAATTGCTTCCTTACGAAGCCAATCAGGAAACTGGCGGTGATTCGTTCCGTGTTATTCCTGGTGATTTTGTTACAACAGAAGATGGTACCGGTATTGTACATACTGCACCTGCTTTTGGTGCTGATGATTACAAGGTTGGGAAAAAATTTGGCATTGGCATTCTCACCATGGTTGATCGTGAAGGAAAGTTTCTGGATGGCCTGGGCGAATTCAGTAATCGCTTTGTTAAGAATTATAAAGACGATCCGAATTATGAAGATGTGAATGTTGACATCTGCGTAAAACTGAAAAAAGATAACAGGGCATTTAAAGTTGAGAAATACGAACACAGTTATCCGCATTGCTGGAGAACTGATAAACCTATTTTGTATTATCCGTTAGATGCATGGTTCATTAAAACAACCGCCATCAAAGACAGAATGGTTGAATTAAATAAA
>JANOIQ010000359.1:0-21616 GCA_031407835.1 Chitinophagaceae bacterium | reverse complement strand
CCATTTCAATTCACTGATATCTTCTTCTGTTTGAGGAACAATATGCTGTTTCCCTTTCACTTTCATTTTATACCAATGCGAATCTTTAAGAATATGCTTTCCGAATTCATTATAGGTATGGTAGGTAATGATAAGGCTTTTTTTCAGTTCAATGTTCTTCAGCCCGGTTTCTTCTTCTACTTCACGTATGGCACATTGTTCAATCGTTTCTCCCTTATCTAATTTCCCTTTTGGTAAATCCCATTTACCTCTCCGGAAGATCAGCAACACTTCTTCTTTTTCGTTCTCCACCAGCCCGCCTGCGGCAGTAACAGGTATAAAATGTTTAAAGAATGCTTTCTTTAATTTCTCCAGGTCTTTATTCCATAAAATACCTGCATGAAATTCATCCTTTGCTATTTCATGTAATAAGGATTTGATAGCAGGTCCGGTAATTTCATCAATAAATATGGCATCAGGATGATGCATGTATTCATGAATGGTTTCATCAATTTCATTGCAAAGGAAAACCGGTTTGTCGCCAAAGTAGATTTTGATGTACATAAGTAAATTTCAATTTTCAAGTTTCATATCCCAAATTTGCGGCATGACTAATGAACAAGCCGTAGCAGAAAAGTTGTTACAAGTTAAGGCCATCCGTTTAAATGTAAAAGAACCCTTTACATGGGCAAGTGGATGGAAGAGCCCGATTTATTGCGATAACCGTAAGGTGCTGTCCTTTCCGCATGTGCGGGAATTCATTAAAAGTGAAATGTGCAATGTCATTTTTGAGCAGTTTGCTGATGCTGAATTGCTCGCTGGTGTTGCCACAGCCGGTATTGCTTGGGGAGCAATGGCTGCAGACCAGTTAAAGCTGCCTTATGTATATGTTCGTCCAAAACCTAAGGAGCATGGCTTGGGCAACCAGATTGAAGGCTTTTATAAAGCCGGACAAAAGGTTGTAGTGGTGGAAGATTTAATTTCTACCGGTAAAAGCAGCCTGGAAGTGGTGGAAGTGTTGCGTAAAGCAGGTGTAGAAGTAATTGGAATGGTATCGATCTTTACTTACGGCTTTGATGTAGCAGCAGAAGCCTTTCAAAAGGCAGGTGTTGAGTACCGCTCATTGACGAATTACCCAACCCTCATTAGTTTGGCTATTGAAAAGAATATTGTAGAGGCTTCAGAACAGGAAGTTTTGTTAAAATGGGCGAAGGACCCTGCACATTGGCTGGTAAATTGATAATTTCATTGAAAATTCCTTCAGCATGAAAGCAGTATTCTGTTCCTTTTTTTTACTGGTTAGTATTTCCGGATTTTCACAATTCAAAAAACCACTGGTTGTACAGATCAAAACACCCCAGGCGCAATGTGTGGAGTGTAAAGACAAGATTGAGAAGTTCATGAAAACGGAAGAAGGGGTTGCTAAAATTGTGGTTGACATCCGCAAAAAAATAACTACGGTAACTTTCCTCAGCGACCGGACGAATATTGAAAATATCAAAACATCTATCGCCAACCTTGGGTTTGATGCCGATGATGTTACGGCGGAAGAAGAACAATATAAACGGTTACCTATTTGCTGTAAACGTGAAGCAGATGGAGGAGGACCTCCTAAGAAACATTAATTTATTTCTTTTATGATAAGGTTCGGGTTTACCCGAACCTTTTTTATGTGAGCTGAATGCCTGTATTGGAAAATGTTTTTGTGTAAGCGGCCACTTTAATAATTGTGACAACTAGGGATAAGAAATTTGTAAAATGTTGTTTGAACGCTCTTGAGTGGGAGTATCTACGCTTTCTCATGGGAGTATCTATGGAGTATCCCGCCAGTTTTCCATCAGGGTTTTGGGATGAATAAAGTTGCCTCATGTCTGCCTTCATATACCAGCGGAATGGTTTTATAAATTCCAGCTACTCCAGCTGTGATTGTTCCTGTTGCCCGCACTAAAACTGTTTTGTTGGTAAACGCATTCCATGCATTTTTAAATACATTTTTCATATCTGTTTTGATGTAAATCGGAATTGCAAAATCTGACTTTCTGTCAACTTTGATCAAGGTATCGCTGATTGCTTTTCCCAGGTAAACATCATCCACATACACATCTGCCTCTGTTCTTCTTACCTGGAAACCGAACCGGTTTGGGTTGTTGTAAACCAATTCCATTTTAATCGTTGATTCTGAAAAGCCCATATTTTCAAAACTCAGGTTTCTGAATTCTTTGTATTCAGGGATTTTGAATGTATTGCAGGAGAGGCTTGCCATGCTGATCAAAAGCAATCCGATTAGTTGATTCTTCACGATAATTTCTTTGACTGCAAAATAAGGGAATGAAATGAGATTTCTTTTCAGACCTGAAAACGAACCCTTAAATTTGAGCTAAAATAGTTAGCCAAAGTTCAGGCGAAAAGAGGAGAGTTGAATGCCAAAGAATTGTAGTTAAATTTGTTAATGTCAATTAGTTGTTTTCAAATGTGTTACGATTAATTTACTGATTATTAATATGATATTTTTAAGGTATAAAAAATGAATTAAACAGGCATGTTTTCGATTGAATTAAGTTAATAAATAAATAAATGATAAAAAATAATCAATACATTGATTTACAGTATTTTGGTGATATAAAACTCATTTCAACTTTAATCAAATCGACAAATGCTTTTTTTTTACCAGATGTTCGCTATGAAAAGTCTCTTCATTTGAACAGAACCAGTTTGATTGGAGCAAATGGCCCCCTCCTTCTAACAGTTCCATTAATTGGCGGAAGAGACAAAAAGCAAAAACTGAAGGATGTTCGGATTTCTTATGTTGACCCCTGGCAGCGGATTCACTGGAGGGGAATTGATTCTTCATACAGGAAGGCTCCCTGGTTTGATGAGTACGCTCCTGAGTTAAAAGATCTTTTTGAGTTAAAGGAAAAGTACCTGCTTGATCTAAACTTGAAGACGATGGAATGGACACTTAAAAAATTGAAATTAAAACTTGACATTTTGGCTGACAATACATCAACCAGAAAAATAGAAGAAGAAAAATCTATTGAAAAAGGGTTTTCCAATTTCAAGAATTATCAGCAGATTTTCAGTGAACGGCATGGATTTGTTCCTAACCTGAGTATATTGGATTTGTTGTTTTGTGAAGGGCCTTCTGCAAAAAAATACCTTGAAGTCATTACCATTCTTAAAAATGGCGAACAACTGTTATAATTACTAAGGGAAAACGCTTAACTTGTTAGTCCTTACACTTAAGCTGTAAAAATGAGAAAATTCTTAATCCTGCTGGCAGTGCTGCTGGCAAATCTGTACTCTTATTCTCAGGATTTTTCTAACAGAGGAAGAGATTTTTGGGTAGCTTATGGCTACCATCAGGTAATGACTGCAGGTAATGGGCAGGATATGGTTTTATATTTTGCAGCAGAAACGGCAGCGACCGTTACTGTTTCCATTCCTGGCATTGGTTACACCGCTGTTTATAATGTTGCTGCCAATTCAGTTCTTACTACAAACACGATTCCTAAATTTGCCCCGCAGGATGCAAGACTACTGACTGAAACTCCCGGCACTGTTGGAGAGGATAAAGGAATTCATATTACAAGTGATCAGCCCATTGTAGCTTATGCTCATATTTATAATCAGAGTGTTTCCGGTGCTTCGATCCTTTTTCCAACCAATACTTTAGGTAGAGAATATTATTCCATCAATTACACAAACAGATCAAATACCGGCAATGCAAATTGCTGGGCCTATGTAATTGCTGCAGATACCGGCACAACAACAGTAGAAATTACTCCAAGTGAAGCCACATTAAACCATGCTGCCGGTGTTACTTTCACCGTAACCTTAACACAAGGCCAAGTTTATAATCTTATGGGGCAGTATTCAGGAAATTTTGGGGTTGACCTCACAGGTACCTTAATAAGGTCGGTTAACACTGGAGTTGGCTGTAAAAAAATTGCCGTTTATTCCGGCAGCGGACGTATTGGGATTAATTGCAATGCTTCATCAACCTCTTCTGATAATTATATGGTTCAGGCATTTCCGAAAAATGCATGGGGAAAGAAGTATCTAACCGTTACAGCAGCGGGGAACCAGAGCTTTAATTTTTTCAGGATCTGTGCTCCAACAGCTGGAACGATCGTTAAAGTAAATGGTGCTGCCATTGCCGTTCCGCTTATAAATGGGTTTTATTATGATCTGCCTCTCACGAATCAACCACAGTTAATTGAAGCAAACAATCCAATAACAGTAGCACAATATTTTACTTCACAGGGTAATTGTGGTAATGGTAATCCGGGTGACCCGGAAGTGATTTATTTAAGTCCTGTTGAGCAGAACATTAATAAGGTCTTGTGGAATGCCACGCCAAATTTTAATATTTTGAATCACTATTTTAATGTGATTATTCCCAATAAGGGAACGGCGATCAGTTCCTTTACCTTAAAAAACAGCGCCGGGGCTACCATTCCCATTGGTGCATTTACTGTACATCCGGGAGATCCCAATTACTCCTATCTTAAACAGGCACTTCCAGCTTCCGGTGTTTACTCTATTCAATCTGATTCAGGTTTCAATGCCATTGCATATGGTTTTGGAAATGCTGAATCGTATGGATACAATGCCGGCACAAACGTGATTGACCTTTATCAATATATTACTACTCAAAATGCAAACGCAACTATTAACAGCCCTGTTGCGTGTAAGAGTTCACCTTTTATTTTGTCACTTACATTGCCCTATTTGCCATTAAGTATGAGATGGCAAATCAGCGGGTATCCTGATGCAATTGTAAATGCGCCGGTAGCTGATTCCAGTTTTGTAGTAAATGGTAAGACATTGTACATGTTCCGCTTACCCAATCCTTATACTTACAACGCAATTGGCATTTATCCTGTTATTGTTACTGCAAATAACCCCACACCTGATGGTTGCAGCGGAGAACAGATAGTGAGTTTCAACCTGCAGGTATTTAACCCACCAGCTCCGGATTTTACATGGCCAACTGCATTGTGTACCGATTCAATTATTCCTATCACAACAAATAATGTAACAAGCGGAAGGCCCATCATTAAACATTTCTGGGATTTTGGTGATGGTACATTTGCTTACACAAATAACCCTTCAAAAAAATATACAGCACCCGGTACTTATAAGATCCGCTATGCAGTTTTAACTGATGTGGGATGTTTAAGTGATACACTTGAAAAATTAATTTCCATTTCAAATGCTCCTGTTGCTAAATTCGGATTCTCTGCTGCGTTATGCCAGGGTAAGCTCATTACGTTCAGTGATTCCTCCTCCTTATCCGGAAGCTTTGGAGCAATTACTAACTGGAACTGGAATTTAGGAGTGGGTACACCCATCAGCAATACAACAAATGCAAATGTATCTGCAACATATCCGAATACAATACTGTATACACCAACCTTACAGTTAAAAACCAGTACAGGATGTTTAAGTCCTGTTTATTCATTACCGGTTACTATTCGTCCGAACCCGGTGCCGGACTTTACAATGACATATGCATGTCTTCCTGATGGGGTTGTAAATTTCAACAGTACAACAACCATTGCAGATGGTTCTCAAAACCTGTTTGTATATCGTTGGTACTTTGGAGATCCTTCTACCGGGTTACTTGATACTGCATTCATAAAGAGTCCCTCTCACAAGTATTCAACTGCCGGGCCTTACAGTATTAAAATGAAAATTACTTCCAACAATGGCTGTATTGATTCCATAACAAAAAACCAGACAGCAATATATCCGCAACCAAAAGCTGATTTTACAATTCCTGCAGAAGTATGTGATCGTACTGTTGTTAGTTTTACAGATGCTTCCAATGGCATCACGCATCCGTTAACAAAATGGGAGTGGCGTTTTATTAATGCTGCCGGAATTGTGGTAGGTTCTTCCGTTAACAAGGATACCGTTTTCAGGTTCCCTGCTGCGGGTACATATACAGTAAGGCATTGGGTGTTTACCAACCAGGGTTGTGTTAGTGATACGATGGAAAGAACGATTATCATCAATCCTCTGCCAACTGCCATCAACACATTAAGTTCACCTCTTTGTGAAAAAAATCAGATTACCATTACAGATATTTCAACACCCAATGCAGGTACACTTATTCGCTGGTACTGGAATCTTGGTGATGGAACAATTATCAATGCAGCAAACAATCCACCAATAACACATACTTACATTAACTGGGGAACCAAGATCACAAAATTAATGGTGGAAAGCAGTAAAGGATGTTTGAGTGATACGCTCACTAAAAATGTATTGATTAACCCTTTACCAAAAGTTGGATACACAGTTCCTGAAGTTTGCTTAAGCGACGCTAATGCTTTCTTCTTCGATACATCAAGAATTGCAGATAACAGCGAACTGCAGATGACTTATTTGTGGAACTTTAATACTGCTGTTCCTGCTATTGCACCGGGCCCAACACCAGCTTCAAGTACCAATAAAAACCCTGCCATTAAATTTAATAAGGCTGATAATTATTTGCTATCGTTAATTGTTACATCAAAAGATGGATGTAAAGATTCTGTAACAGCTATTCCATTTACCGTTAACGGCTCAATACCCAATGCTGATTTCTTATTACTGCCAACCAATGGTATCTGCAGTAACCAGGATGTACAGATACAGGAAAAATCAAGTGTTGATTTTGGTGCCCTTACCAAAGTAGAAATCTATTGGGACAATCTCAATGCACCAACTGTATTTGATACTGATGATAACCCGGTTACGGATAAAATCTATTCTCACCGTTATCCGAATTTTCAGACACCCTTAACAAGAACATTCCAGATCAGGTACAGAGCCTACACAGGGATTATTTGTGTGAATGATGAAATTAAAACCATTATAGTAAATGCAAGCCCACTTACTCAATTCATGGCAATGCCTGCTATTTGCCTCGATGCAGTACCAAGGCAAATAACACAGGCAACAGAGTTAGGTGGATTACCTGGCAATGGTATTTACACAGGCCCGGGAGTAAATTCAACAGGATTGTTTACTCCAGCAACTGCAGGGGTGGGGGTTCATACGATCCGGTATACATTTATTGCTTCCAATGGGTGTACACATTTTTCTGAGCAAACGATTGAAGTGTGGCCGAGACCTGTTTCTAAGTTTGGTTCTTTGTTACCAGCCTGTGAAAAAAACAGTATGACATTTGCTGACAGTTCAATTGCCAACTCTGCATCAGTAAGCACATGGAACTGGAATTTTGGTGATGCATCTTCTGTATTTACATCAGCCAATGCTAATCCTGTTACACATGTCTACAGCAGGTATGGTACATATAATGTGGTGTTACAGGTAATCAATAACAGGGGATGTACAAGTGTTCCAACTACCTTACCGGTACAAGTGAACCCGTTGCCGATTGTTGATTTCAGTTTGCCAAAAGTTTGTTTGCCTGATGGCAGTGCGGCATTTAAGGATCTGTCAACAATACCTGATAATACCGAAGCACTCTTTAATTATAAGTGGGATTTTGGTGTGCAAACCTTTAATTCTGATACAGCATTTGTTCAGAATCCTGTGTACAAATATTCGAATCTGGGACCTTACACAGTACAGTTAAAAGTAACATCGGGTAATAACTGTATTGATTCGGTTAGCAAACTTTTAGTTGATGTATTCCCGCAGCCAAAAGCAAGATTTACTTCAAAGGATAGTTTATGTATTGGTGATATTGTTGACTTTACTGAAAACAGTGATGGTATTGTAAGAACTATAACTGAATGGCGCTGGCTGTTTGGTAATGGGGCAGTGTCATCTGTGCAAAATCCAAGTTACCTGTACAGATCGCCGGGTACGTATGATGTACAATTTTATGTGTACAGCAGTGAAGGTTGTATCAGCGATACAGCATCAAAAACAATTGAAGTGTGGGCTTATCCTGTATTAAACGCCGGGCCTGATATTGAAGTGCTGGAAGATGGTGTAAGAAAAATAACAGGTATAACAGCAGCAGGCGCAGGTTTACAATTCTTATGGACACCGCCAACTTATCTGGATAATCCAACTTTGCAGTATCCAACCATCCTGCAGCCAAAAGATGATATCACTTATACGGTAACCGTTACCGGTCGTGGCGGTTGTGTTTCAACAGATCAGTTGTTTGTGAAAATACTGAAGATGCCAAAACCCCCAAATACATTCACTCCAAATGGAGACGGTATTAATGATTTATGGGACATCAGATATTTGAATGATTACCCTGGAAGTATTGTAGAAATTTATAATACTGCAGGTACTTTGGTGTACAGATCAGTTGGATATGCAACGCCATGGGATGGTAAATGGAAAGGGCAGCAATTGCCTGCCGGAACATATTATTATGTAATAGACCCAAAGAATGGTCGTTCAAGACAGGCAGGCTATGTAACCATATTGAGATAACCCTTTGAAAATTATGTTGATGACAATGGGAAAAAAGATTTGTGTTTTTGTTGTTTGTTTTTCATTGCTGATGGGAATAACGGAAAAAAATTTCGCCCAGCAGAGGCCCCATTATACACAGTATATTCTTAATAACTATATTATTAATCCGGCATTAACGGGGATAGAAAATTATACCGATATCAAACTGAGTTACCGGAATCAATGGGTGGGTTTTCCGGGAGCACCCAAAACAATTTACGCAACTATACATGCGCCAATCGGCAAACAGGATTACCGAACAAGCCCTACTTCATTTGAGGTGCCGGGAGAAAATCCAAGAGGACGCTCTTACTGGGAAGAGTATACAGCAGCTGAGCCACATCATGGAGTGGGAGCAACCATCATCAATTATAAAACGGGTTATATCAACAGGACGTATGCAACTGTATCCTATGCGTACCATCTTGGCTTAACACCTAAGTTGAATTTATCAGCAGGTTTTGCCGCAGGGATATCAGCAATCAATATTGATGCGAGTAAAATTGAATTGGCCAATCCTGTTGATCCTGCAATTGGTGGTGCAGCACAGGAGTTGCGAAAAGTAAAACCTGAATTAAATGCAGGGTTATGGTTGTATTCCGATCGATTCTTTGCCGGTTTTTCAGCCCAGCAGATCATTCCGCAAAAGGTAACATTAGTAACGAATGATTTTTATAAATCAACATTAGTACCTCATTTCTTTGCAACTACCGGTTACCGATTTATGGCAGGTGACGATGTAAATATTATTCCATCTGTGATGGTTCGTTATATTCCAAGTATGCCGGTGTTTGTTGATCTAACTGTGAAAGCTCAATACCAGGACAGGTTCTGGGTAGGTGGTAATTACAGGGTAAAGGAAGGATTTGCAGCAATGGCTGGTGTAAATATTTCCAACACATTTAATGTTGGTTATTCGTATGATGTCAACAACTCAAAGTATTTGCTGCAATACATGCAGAGAGGTACACATGAAATTGTACTAGGGTTTATGATTGGTAATAAATACGGCGATCTCTGTCCACGCAGGGTTTGGTAAAATTTACAGCCTGATTATTTCTAATCGTTTGATAATTTTTTTTGGTTGATGTGGCTGATGCCTGCGTAAAGAATCAGGCGACTGCGTATTTATTTCTTTCATGTACATGTTATTATTTTCAATAATAATGCTGATTCTTTCTTCAGTCACTCTGTTTTCATCCCGTTGAAAATGATCGTTCATATAGGCAAAAGCAGGATCGGTTTTGAACCGTTCTTTAAATTTTTCATTGGCAGTATTCCTTGCCTGGTTCTTTTTGTAAAGCAGTTTTGTTTTTATTTGCTGCTGCTGTTTGTTAATTTCTTCAGCAACCTGCTGTTTATTTCTCTGGAATTCATCAGGCGGATAGGTAAAGTTAAATACACCTTCATGCATGTCTTCATTCCATACAAAACCTTCGGGGAAATACACATTCATTTTATTTATCAATGAATCCTTATTCCGTTTTTTCATCATAGTTCCGGCAAATGGGCTAAACAGAGAGCCCGGCTTTAATAATTTTTTTTCATGAAGATCCTGCACTTTCTTATAGAAATCAGCATCTGTTCTGTAACGGGTTTGATTTTGACGTAAAGAATCCTGTTTCATCAGAAATACAAATTCCTGTTCTTTAGCCATCAAATCAGGTGATGAAATTTCTTTGCTGTAAGGATGAACAAAACGTTCCATCCATTCAGCAGGAAGATCATTGAAGATTACTTTATCAAACTTCAGCTGTTCTCCGTCCTGCTCATCCCAAACAATTAGTTTCTCTTCTTCATTTAATTCATTCTTCAGTTCAAGCCGGAGCTTTCTTTTTTCATCACGTATAGAAACTATTTGATTATTTTTTTTCAAAACAGCATCTGGGTTTACATACACAACTTTTGTAGTGAGTGCTCTATTTTTCTGTTCAATTTTTTTCTCTTTTACAAAAGCCTGGTTTCTGTCTCTTATGATCCATCCTGTAAGCGCAAAGAGAAGGGTAAAGAATACCAGTGCAAGCAATCGTGTACTGATTTTATTTTTTTCTGCAGGTAAATTTAATATGCGTTTTACACGAAGCATGAGGTGCTGTTTATTATCACCCAGCCCTATTGCAAGCTGTGGATTTTGTACCCGTACTTTTTCCACTGTCAGTAACGCTTCGGCATAAACTGCTGCATTTTGATGAAAGCTCATCACCTGGTCATCGCAACTGTTTTCCCGTTCTCTTCTGGCAATACCAATCAGTAATAAAGCAAATGGATTGAAGAAGAGCATTGTTTCTGCAACCGACAGCAACAGGTTCCAGAAATAGTCGTTGCGTTTTATATGAGCAAGCTCATGCAGCAATACAGCTTCAAGCTGAGCAGGCGTAAGATGTGTAACAGCTGATGCCGGCAGAAGTACAATTGGTTTTAAAAACCCAAGGGTTGCAGGAATATCGATTTGTTTACTTATGAAGAGATGAACGGATTTCTGCAAACCCATTGACTGGACTAAAAACTGAAAGAAGTTTTGCAGTTCATCAGTTACAGTTGATACGCCTTTATTGCGCAGCGAATTAGTTGCATGTAACTGTACAAACAGTTTTGTGGCGAACCATAACAGCACAAACAGATAGGCAACAGAAAGGTAAGGTAGGATGAAATGAAGTTTGTATTCGATCCAGTTGAAAAATAATTGCCAGCGGTTATCTTTTGTAAATGCATTGAGTAAGGAAGTATTTACTCCTGCATCTTCAATGATCAATGATGCCGTTTGATTCAGTTGTTTTTTCCAGTGCAGCAGTATGTCTGAAATAAACCAGCCAAATCCACCTAAAGCAAACACACTGCTCAATAAGTTTTTTGCAGCAGCCTGTTTCATACGTAATACAAATACGAGTACCTGGTAAATGAGAAACAATAATCCCATTTGCCAAATGCTGTCGGCAATAGATTTGCCTAATGCCTGTAGAAAAGCTGATTGAAACAGATGCTGCATATTACTGCTGTTTCAGGTTATCAATTAGTTTTTGAATTTCGTCTAACTCTTCCTTTGATGTTTTGTGATTGCCCAGCGCCTGCATCACCAACTGAGTTGATGAACCCTGGAAAAGCGTATCAATCATCTTGCCCATAAATTGCTTCTGGGTTTTTTCCCGGGAAATGAGTGGAGTGTACTTATGAGTTTTGCTGCTCTCATCTCTTTTCACCATTCCTTTCTCGTGCATGATTTGCATTAATTTGAGGGTAGTGGTGTAACCTGCATCCTTTGTTTTACTTAGTTCTTCATGTACATTTCTTACTGTTGCTTCGCCACGTTCCCACAATACACGCAAGATTTCCAATTCACTTTCTGTAGGTTTAATTTGCTTACTGCTCATGTTATACGACTTGTTTCGTATCAAATATACAACCTCGGTTGTAAAAACAAATGCCTTTGGTAAAATTTGAGAGAAATTAACAACCCCGTCTGACCGGGTTGTTAATTTCGGTGCCTATATCTGTGGAACTTAAAGTGCTACAAAATTTTCTCCATCAGACGAGGGCGTCAGATGGAAAAAAAAACCTGCATGGAAATGCAGGGCAATGATAATGATAATGGTGTGATTAGATGTACTAAAGAGAGCTAATCACACAATATGTTGTATTATTCACTTATAATTTTTCGACATTTACTTTTACATCAAGCTCTGTTTTGCCATTGAGTAATGAAAGGTATTTATCCAGCACTTCCTTTGATTGTAAAACGTTATTGATGATGAGGCTGTCGTTTTTCAACCTAACCGTAAAGCCACTTGCTTTGATCAGGCCGTCTTTTTTTAATGCTTCCAGGAAAGGATTCTCCAGTTTCATTTCTGCTTCTTTGCCCTCTTTCTGTTCAATCATTACTTCAACCGATTCTGTATGCTTGTCTTGTGCATTTGTACCATACATCTGTGCAAGGGAAGGGGCAATGACCAATGATACAATCGACATTAATTTAATGAGGATGTTCATCGATGGACCGGATGTATCTTTAAACGGATCACCAACTGTATCACCTGTTACGGATGCTTTATGCGGATCAGATTTTTTATAGAAAATTTCACCATTAATTTCAACTCCTTTTTCAAAACTCTTCTTGGCATTATCCCATGCACCACCGGCGTTGTTCTGGAACATTCCCATCAACACACCACTAACAGTAGCACCTGCAAGAAAACCTCCTAAGGCTTCAGGTCCCATTGCAAAACCAATGATCAAAGGAGAAGCAATCGTAATAGCGCCCGGCAACATCATTTTTTTAATGGATGCCTCCGTTGAAATAGCCACACATTTATCATACTCAGGTTTACCTGTACCTTCCATAATACCAGGAATAGTGCGGAACTGACGACGAACTTCTTCCACCATGGCCATCGCTGCTTCACCCACTGCACGAATAGCCAGTGAAGAGAAGATAAACGGAATCATTGCACCAACAAATAAACAAGCTAATACATCTGCCTTATAAATATCAATACCACTGATTCCTGCCACACCCACAAACGCGGCAAATAAAGCAAGCGATGTTAAGGCCGCAGAAGCAATGGCAAAACCTTTACCTGTTGCAGCAGTTGTATTACCAACGGCATCTAATATGTCTGTTTTTTCCCGAACCTCTTTTGGTAATTCACTCATTTCTGCAATACCCCCGGCATTATCAGCAATTGGTCCAAATGCATCAATTGCTAACTGCATGGCAGTAGTTGCCATCATACCTGCCGCTGCAATCGCAACTCCATATAAACCTGCACATAAGAACGATCCATAAATGCCTGCAGCTAATACAAGAATTGGAAAGAACGTAGATTCCATACCCACCGCTAAACCACCAATTACGTTGGTAGCATGACCTGTGGAAGATTGGCGGATAATACTCAGCACAGGGCGTTTACCCATGGCCGTATAATATTCTGTGATGATACTCATTAAAGCACCTACCGCTAAACCAACTGCAATAGCACCCAGCACACCCCATTTGGTGAAAGTTGCACCACGTAATATCATCGTTTCGGGAAGAATAAAATAGACTAAACCAATTGAAGCAATGGCTGTGAGGACCATTGATCCCCAGTTACCCATGTTCAATGCCTTCTGAACATTATCTGTATTGATACCTGCCTTATCGTTTACACGAACCATCCATGTACCAACTATTGAAAAAAGAATACCTGTACCGGCTATCATCATGGGTAATAAAATAGGAGCCATGCCACCAAACTTGTCAATAGAAATTGTTTCCTGTCCAAGTACCATTGTAGCCAAAACCGTTGCCACATAAGAACCGAACAAATCGGCACCCATACCGGCAACATCACCTACGTTATCACCAACATTATCTGCAATAGTTGCAGGGTTGCGGGGATCATCTTCAGGGATACCTGCTTCCACTTTACCAACCAGGTCGGCACCAACGTCGGCAGCTTTTGTATAAATACCACCACCTACACGGGCAAACAATGCAATTGATTCAGCACCCAGTGAAAAACCGGTAAGTACTTCAATTGTTCTCAGCATTTCATGGCCGTTTACGTTTGCACCATCAGGAACAAAGATTGCTTTTAGCACAATGAACAATCCACCCA
Organism: Chitinophagaceae bacterium; assembly: GCA_031407835.1. Classification (GTDB taxonomy): domain Bacteria; phylum Bacteroidota; class Bacteroidia; order Chitinophagales; family Chitinophagaceae; genus Lacibacter. Next base: position 7,610 of record JANOIQ010000359.1, on the reverse strand, counting down.
AACCAAGTACAGCTAAGCCAGCCACACCAAGTCCCATTACAGAACCACCGGTGAAGGATACATTTAATGCTTGGCTTAAACTGGTACGGGCAGCCTGTGCAGTACGTACATTGCTTTTGGTTGCGATTTTCATACCAATATAACCGGCAGTAGCACTTAGTACGGCACCCATTACAAATGCAAGTGCAATGCTCCAGTGGCTGTTGGCATTGGCCATTGACATAACACCTAAAAGCACAGCAACAATTACTACAAAATAGCCGAGCACTTTCCACTCAGCTTTTAAGAAAGCCATTGCACCTTCAGCAATATAAGTACTGATTTCCTGCATGCGTTCATTACCCGGATCCTGTTTGGATACCCAGTTGAACTTTACAAACATGTACAGCAGTCCTATCACTGCCATTGCGGGAACGAGATAAATCAAATTCTGCATAAGCTGTATTCTAAGTTTTGATTTTTTTAGGGACGGCAAAGATAGGGGAATGGGGCTAAAATTGGGCGCACAGGGGCAGTTGTTAATAGAAAGAGTACCTCTAAACTCAGAAGCTGAAATAAACAGCTAGCTGGTTCTCTTCAGCGCCTCAATATTTCATTTCTTTTTCCCCAACTTTAAAGTAAAATCTACATCCCGCCGTCTTCCTTAACAAATGAACGATGGCATGGAGGCAATGGCACAACAGCAAAATATCATCGAGGCAATCAGCAACTACGGCAGGCAATTGTTTGGCTTTATACGGAGTCGTGTAAAAACGGATGAGGATGCCGAAGATATTCTGCAGGATGTGTGGTACCAGTTGAGCAATCAGCCGGCTATTGAAACCATTGACAGCATCAGTGGATGGTTATACCGGGTAGCCAGAAACCGGATCATCGACCGCTCAAGAAAAAAGCAGACGGCCTTGATTGATGATTTTGGGTTTGAAGATGAAGAAGGTGTTTCCTTTTTCTCCAGTCTTTTACAAAGCAAAGAAGAAACAGCTGAAACGGCTTACATGCAGCGAATGTTCTGGGAGGCATTGATGGATGCTCTCGAAGAATTGCCACTCAACCAGCGAAACGTTTTTGTGTGGAATGAACTGGAAGAAATGACGCTGCAACAGATCGCAGATAAAGAGAATGAGAAATTAAAAACGATTATTTCACGCAAGCGTTATGCAGTACAGCACCTGCGTAACCGGCTGGAGACTTTATACAATGAATTTTTAAACGATTAAATTTTAAGACGATGATGAACAGAAACAAAAAGTGGTTTGCACTGATTCCTCTGGTTGTGATTGCAGCCGCTTCATTATTTGGATGGATTGTGATGTTGTTGTGGAATGCAATTTTGGTACCGGCAGCAGGTGCAGGTGTTATCAGCTTCTGGCAAGGGCTTGGATTATTAGCTCTCAGCAGAATTTTAGTTGGCGGCATGTGGAAAGGTGGGGGTGGCCGTCGCTGGGGTGGCGGGCCTGGGTGGAAACAAAAATGGGCAGGTATGAGTGATGAAGATAAAGCGAAGTTTAAACAGGAATGGGATAAACGCTGTGGACATTTTCCCGGCAGAAAAGCGGATGCTTTTTCTGAAAAAAAGGAAGGGACAGAATAATCTTATACTGGTGAGTTGGTCATGGCTGAAGCCATTAAACATTTGCATCATAACCCCGGCCTTAAGGCCGGGGTTTCTAAAATAAAACACTTGCCTTTAGCCATGAATAAGAAATTGAATCAGTGAGTACATTAAAATTATTTCAAACAAAAAAGTATTTTCTTCTTCCGTTCGTCTTCTTATATGTGAATCTATTTTTCATTTAAAACAAAAGACGATGTACAATCAGTCACACGCCGCAAAAGGCGATCATTACGGAAGCAGCAAACGGCACATGCTTTACCGTTCACAACAAAGAGCCGCAGTAAACATTTACAAAACAGAAACCAGTTATGAAATGCTGGTATTTGCACCGGGCCGCATCAAAGAACATTTTGCGGTGAATGTAAAAGGAAATGAATTAAGCATTTCCTACACTCCGCCTGAAGGATTTCCAAGATTCGATTGGGTGTTGCGTGAATACAGCCGTGGAGGTTTTGTAAGAACATTTACTTTAGATGAAACAGTTGATGCTGCTGCCATTTCAGCAAAGTATGAAGATGGTGTTCTGCAGGTGAGCCTGCCCGTTATAGCAGGTGCACAAACAACAGAACAGGAAATTAAGATCAGTTAAGCTTTGATTTTTCGGTTATTAAGTTCAAGGTGGCTTCGCTTTTGCGGGGCCGCCTTTCTTTTTTAAAAAGCTTCGCCAAACTGCAGATAAAAACCGTGGTTGCCTTTTCCTTTGCCCAATCCATAATCCAAACGAACATGCAGTTTTTCATTTTTGTTTACAGCAAAACGTAAACCACCGCCATACGAATATTTTAAATTTTGAATAGAGATTGTACTGAATCTTCCTGCTACATCGCCTATACCTGCAAACCCAACTGCACTGAAACGTTTATAAACAGGCACCCTGTACTCTGCCTGTACACTCAGTAAATGATTATCACGGTAACGGCCACTGTAATAGCCCCGCATTCTGTCGGAGCCACCCAGTGATGCAAGACTTCTGATCGGCACATCAGTTCCTGTAGTAAAAAATCCATACGCCTGCAGAGCCAGTATTTGTTTTTGAAGGATGCGCTTATACAAACGGGCATCTGCAATGATGTTTGTGTAACGGTGATCAGATAAAAGAAGATTGGTAAAATGAATTGCCTGCAGTGAAACATAATTTCCTTTTGATGGCCAGAAGGTATTGTTACGGGTATCCCATGAAATACTTAAACCCAAGCCAGAAACCTGGTAAGGTGTTTTGCCTGCAACATTTTGCTGATCAAATAAACCACCCTGTTTTACACCAATACTGATGACACGCTGAAAATCGTACATCAATCCAATAAAAAATTTGTGAGCAATTAAACGTTCACCATGCAGGTGAACATAATACTGCTTGAAAATATATTCTTCTTCATCATTCTTTTTTGTTTGATTGCCCAATCCCCAGAATTTATCCGGAAAAGAACTGAATGAAAGATGGCTGTTTAATACATAACGTTCGCCAGGAAAAAACACCGGTCCGTTAATGGTGAATAGAAATTGCTTTCGTAAAGAGTAAGTGCCGAGAAAACGAATGGAAGAAGTGCGGGTTGAGGAATCTTTTTTTCTTGTTGTATAAAATGTATAGGTGCCTCCAGCACCAAATGACCAATCCGTTTCAATAGAACGGGAGATGACCGGTATTGCAATCAAATGATTTTTATTTTTCAACGAATCAGCATCCTGTGCATACAATCCTGAACAGAATGGAAGCAGGGGAAAAATGCAAACAACAATTAAACGATTCATTTGCTGTTGCTGCATAGATCAATTCGTTTGGGAAATTTGAAGAAAGGCTTTCCCCAAATGTTTACTGATGTCACCTGCAATCATTGCTTCCTTCGATAAATGAACAGCTGCAATATCCCCAGCCAATCCATGCAGGTAAACACCCAGTACGGCCGCCTCTTCTGCTGAATATCCCTGTGCTAATAAACCAGTTAGAATTCCTGTGAGTACATCACCACATCCTGCTGTTGCCATTCCTGAATTACCGGTACTGTTAAACCATGCGTTACCGTTAGGGCATGCAATGAATGTATGATGTCCTTTTAAAATAATTATACAATTCAGTTCTTCTGCTTTTTTTACGGCTAAATCCTTCCGGTCAAAGTCGTTGCTGGTTTTTCCAAACAAACGTTCAAATTCTTTCGGGTGCGGAGTCAGGATACAATCTTCATGCAGATGTGTTGCCAAATTTTTTTTTATGGATAATAGATTCAATGCATCTGCATCAATAACTATTGACTGATGTGCTTCATGTAACAGTTGCATGAGTAAATCAGCTGTTATTTCATGCAGACCAATTCCGGGTCCAATACCAATGGCAGCATACCTCATCAATTCTTTTGGAACTGCAGATATAAATTGTTGTTCTTTGTCTGCATCAACCATCGCTTCAGGAACTGTTGATTGTAAAATTTCAACTCCACAGGCAGGTGCATGTACAGTAACCAAACCAACCCCGCTGCGCAAACATGCTTCTGCACTTAAAACAGCCGCACCCATTTTTCCATAACTTCCCGCAACAAGTAATGCATGTCCAAAATTTCCTTTGTGCGAAAATGCATTTCGCTTATGATAAATCTGTTTGATGATTTCATGGTCAACAAGCTGTGCAGCAGCAATGGATTGCAGATAATAATCCGGGTGTAAACCAATGTTGAGCAAATGCACTTCACCACAGGCCTCTTCATTTTCAGGCATCAGGAAACATTCTTTATATATCTGAAAGCTAAGTGTGTACTGCGCATGTATAACCGTTGCATCCTTACAGCTTTTATCAGTAATCATTCCGGTAGGAATATCAATTGAAATTACAGTAGCAGGGGAGTGATTGATATGGTTAATCAGATCAGCTGTAATTCCATCAGGAGTTTTATTCAGACCGGTCCCAAACAGGGCGTCGATCGCTATATCGTTTGATGTTAATACAGGAAACGTTTCAGTTGTTTGCAGAAAATGAATAGCTGTTGTTACCTGGTGCAGTCGATGTAAGTTGGTCTGGAAATCATCTGTGCCTTTATGACCAAATTCAAGTATGTAAACACTAACGGTGCATCCCTTCTGCAATAGTAATCTTGCAATAGCCAATCCATCTCCTCCATTATTTCCTTTGCCGCAAAAGATATGCAGCGGCTGTTTGGCATGATGATTATGAATGAGCCATTCTGTACATTTTACAGCAGCTCTCTCCATTAAATCAATGGAAAGGATAGGTTCATGCTCAATGGTATAAGCATCCCATGCCCGGATCTGATCGGCTGTAAAAATCTTCATGTATTAAAGTTATATCAAATTGAATAAAAAATGAAGTTGCAATATATGTGTAATGCCGATGGGCATTGAGTTTTATCTGCATTTATTGAGCAGTAGAAAATGCCCCTTTGGTATTAACTCAACAATGATGAAAATAAAAAAGGCCTGATAAAAAACCAGACCTTTAGAGACCAAAGAGAACCACAATTATTTTTTAAGAAATGAAAAGCGAACTGATACGGCAACTGTTGCTGCCCTGAAACGAACCGATTCAATCAATGTTAATTCCGGTTTCCAATCAATAGATAAATTAATTGGTACTTCTTTAAACTGATAGTCTACGCCTGCAATGCCTGTAATGCCAAGATTATCAAAACCCCTGAAGCCAACAAAAGCACCACCTCCGTAAAACCAGGAAAGATTTTCAACTGCAGGAATGGGTTGAAAGATTTCATATAAAACTGCTGCTGATAGCGGATCTCTCAAATTAAGAATTCCCTCAATGGCTTTATTGTTATTGAAATGATAACGGTACGTAAAGCCGGTTGAAACAACCTGGTCGGCACTTCCTAAACGTACACCAAGCTTGTGCGTATATTGTGCATCTGCTTTACTGCAAAAAATAAAAACGGATAGAATAGTTATAAATGTAATTTTCTGCATCTTGCTTATTGAATTGTTAGTAATCCTTCGAAAATGATGCCAATGATTTTTACTTTTTTCTTTTGTGAAAAATTTAAAGACAAACATCAGAACCTGATTACAAATGACAGACGCAAACATAACGGTCATTGTGCTGTTTATCTGTGTGAAAGAATTCTTAAAGTAGAATGTGAAATGTAAAACGTGCTGCTTTGCTTATAAAAACAATTCCAGTTTATTTTTAGGACGTTTGTTTTCCAGCCATTGAAAGGCCGGTAATTTCTTTTGTTCTTCAGGTAACTGACGGATAGGGAAAGTGGTTCCTTTTACTGAGCTGGTAAATTTTACTTTTTTTGCAGCCTTGTTGGCAAAATACATGTCAATCATATCGGCAGTAGTGCGGTTCATACCAACAAAAGCACTGTCATTATCCTGTGCGTAATAAATACTTTCTGCAGTTCCTTTGGCTCTTACGTAATCCAGTTCGCCATCATTAAAATATCCATTAATGGTACGGCCCCTGATCTGGTTAAAAAAGCCTGCACTTTCTTTTACGTTCTGGATCATCAGTCCATTTTCAAAAACAGATAAACGCTTCGGCTTTTTATTTTCCAGGTATACATATATGGTATCGCCGGTTATCTGGCTTCCTTTACTCCAGGCAATGGGATCATAATATAATTCAAACACACTGTCAACACCTGAATAAAACATACTGTCTGCAACTGCCTGAAGTGAGTCATTAAAAATGCGTACATGCCTGAAGGCTGTAATGAACCGCATGGTATCTGTTTCTTCTTTGGGGCGTTTCTTTTTGATAACGGAATCTGCTGCAGCAATGGCAATGCTGTCTTTCTGCATAACAAGGATAGAATCTTTTTGAAGAAGAACAGGTCGCTGTTTATTTTTAATAACAGGTTTTGTAAGTGCAATGCTGTCCTGTTTTAATTTAATTGAATCCTTGATTATAACCTGTGGTATAACAGGAATCAGTGCAACTGAATCTTTTTGAACAATACTCAACGTGTCTTTTTTCGCAAGAGCATTGGAATCTTTCAGTATTACAGCAACTGTATCTTTTGAAGCTAATAATGAATCAACTTTTATTATGCTCACTCCTTTCACTGTATCAAATGCTTTGATATAACCACCTTTCATCAACGCTAAATCTTTCACAAGCCCTGAGTAGATGGTATCTGCAGCAATATAAATGGAATCTTTTTCCTGTACTACCACCATTACAGGTTTTTCAGTTGCAAGGAAATTCTTTGTCTGCTTGTTGAAAAAAACACGGTTGCTGAATAACAGAAATCCCTGTGCCGTGTCCTTATATAATACATTCCCTTTGGCTTCGCCAAAACCTGTTTTATCATCAAATGTAAAATCATCGGAAACCATGTAGGAGGTACTGTCCTGCATAATGGAACGGCTGCCGAACTTTGCTTTCTTCAGCTTCAGATCATAATAACCTTCTTTGGTATTAATGATTGATTTTCCTGTTTTGATGGTGGTGGGGGCAATGAAGGTTGCTACCTGGCTGGTTGTATTATATAATAAGGAATCACTTGCCAATGCCACTTCAGGATCACTCATTTTTACGTTGCCAATAAAATACACATCTTTAATATCAGCATAATAAAATCCTTCTTTGCTGGTAAGTGTTGTCTGTTTGCTTTCTATTCTTCCGCCATTACGGTAAGTACCTACTTTCCCATTCATATCATAATCCATGTCTTCGGTGTATAAGATACTGTTGCCGTCGCTGAGTTTTACTTTGTCTTTAAAGGTGGCCAGTTTCTTTGTTCCGTCGTATTGCAGGTATTGGGAGTAAATATTGGTAGAGTCTGCATCTTTAATATGCACATTACCGTAGGCCTGCATAAAATTGGTCTTTTCATTATACACCACACTGTCGGCCGTAAAAATGGTAATACCCTGCCTGATCTTAACATTGCCTTTTAATATCTGCAGTTGTGTGGCAGAGTCAATTGTTCTGAAAAAGAACTGATCTGCATTTAATATTTCAACAACTCTTACCGTATCACTTGTTTGCGAGGGACGGGGAGGGAGAGATTTCGTTTGTGCATGCACGGCA
>JANOIQ010000342.1:0-4965 GCA_031407835.1 Chitinophagaceae bacterium | reverse complement strand
AGCAGGGTTTATCTCGACAAATCTGAAGCAAAGGATGCGTTTGAATTCTTAAACGATATCAGAGTTAACCCCGGTCGTTATGCAAGGGAACTGCGGTTAAATAAAAATGCAAAGACAACTACAACAAAACTTGTTTGGAATAAAGATTTAGCAAAAGCCGCTGAAACAAAAGCTTACGATATGGCCAACAGAAATTATTTTAACCATATTGACCCCAATGGCTATGGAATGAATTATTACATCAACAAAAATGGGTACGCACTTGATCCGGCATGGACAAACAGCAAACGCAATAATTTTTTTGAATCCATTGCTGCAGGTGTAGGTACTGGTGAAGAAGCCATCCGTTTATTAATTATTGACAAGGGCGTGCCTTCCCTGGGGCACAGAAAACATTTACTGGGAATGGGCAGCTTTAACGCTTCCCTTACTGATATTGGAATTGGTTTTGCCAGAAGAAATTCCGGCAGTAATTACACAACCTATATCAGCATCATTATTGCGAAACACAATTAATTCTGCATACTATAAATTCTGAAGAATAGTTTTTAACTTTAAGAGTATGAGAAAATTCATACTACTACTTCTTATCATCAGCTGCAGTACAGTTGCAGCATCTGCTCAATCAACCAAAACAGAATTGTACGATCTCATCAAAAAATTAATCAACGACAGCACGGGTTATGAAAATGTGGGCGACTGGGCTGTGGGTGAGCCAAAGAAATTCCCCGTTAAATGGAATGAAGACAGACTCATTATGAGTGATGATACCAGTATTAATTTTTACAGGATGGGTACAGCCGATATTACCGTAAAAGGCCGCAGTTTTATGAAAGCTGGCCAGGCAGTAAAATGGAACATCATGCTCAAAGGAGCAAGGATGGGATATACTTCGTTCAGCATCATCAGTTCGCCCAGTGAAGAAATACAGGGGAAATATATCATTGACAGCATATTTGGCAAAAAACCATTTACAGCCAAACTGCTCAAAAGCTGCGATACAAAAACAGTGGCAGGTTATTATTACTATGAAGTAAAACTGCCTAAAAAAGACCTTGCTTTTCTCAAACTCAGCTGGTTATCAGTGAATGGCAACACAGCCATACGAATTGACTGTTACGACAACTGGAGTAAGTATGCAGTAAAACTGGATTGTCCGAAATAAAAATCCCTTGTTTAGAAAAGGGCCTTGTCATTCCTTCAGTGAGCAAATCAAATTCTTTCTCATTTTACTTCACTACCTTCAATCTGCACAGGGCAGGTAGCTGCTTATATTTCTTCCATCATTTCCAATAATCCTACATCCTTTGTACAAAAAGAAACAGGAAAAATTAAAAGAAGAACAGTTCTGGTCAACGTTTTACTTTTTCAATTTACCAAAAAATAAAGTTCATATTCCACCCGATTTGGAACGTGTAAATTTCAGAATATGGAATTATGTAAATGATGAGCATTTGCTGCTGATGATGAGCAGGGTAAAATCCATCAATTATCTCGATCTGGATGAAACTGATATTACCAATGAAGGAGTAAAGCATTTAACCCAGCTCCATCACATTAAAGAATTACGGCTGAAAGGTATCAGGTCTGTTGATGACGACTGTATGCAATCACTCAACAAACTGAAAGGTTTGGAATTACTTCATCTCGGCGGCACTTCTGTTACACTTAACGGGCTTACACAACTTGGTTCTTTACAAAACTTAAGAGTGCTGCTGCTTTCTTTAACTGCCAGTGCAGAGATCAGGGAAAAAATGCTGGAGCTTAAAAAACTTCTTCCGGGTTGTGAATTTATCCTCAACTATAAATCTTATTTGTTTGATCCGGAACCGGATGAACTGTGAAAGGTTTTTTTATAAAAAATCCCGTTCCAAATGGAACGGGATTCGTATTGAAAGCTGTTACGGTTGTAATTAATAACCACCCATACCGCCCATATCAGGAGCGCCATGTGCATGTGCTTCTTCTTTCTTTGGTTTATCAGCAATTACGCATTCTGTTGTTAACAACATACCTGCAATAGATGCTGCATTTTCCAAAGCTACACGGCTAACTTTAGTAGGATCAATTACACCTGCTTTAAACAGGTTCTCATACACTTCTGTACGGGCATTGAAACCAAAATCGCCTTTACCTTCTTTAATTCTCTGTACAACAATAGAACCATCAATACCTGCATTGGCAGTTAATGTACGCATGGGTTCTTCCAGTGCACGGCGAACGATCTGCATACCGGTTTGTTCGTCTTCAATCTGTCCACGAACTTTTGCATCCAACGCATCAATCGCACGGATATAAGCAACACCACCACCGGGAACAATACCTTCTTCTACAGCAGCTCTTGTTGCATGTAAAGCATCATCCACACGGTCTTTCTTTTCTTTCATTTCCATTTCTGTTGCAGCACCGATATATAATACAGCAACCCCACCAGCCAGTTTGGCTAAGCGTTCCTGTAATTTTTCTTTATCGTAATCAGAAGTGGTATTCTCAACCTGTGCTTTGATTTGATTTACACGGGCAGTGATATCAACTTTCTTTCCTTTACCACCAACAACAGTTGTATTGTCTTTATCAATAGTAATGGAAGATGCCTGACCTAAATAAGTTAAATCAGCATTCTCTAATTTGAAACCCTGTTCTTCGCTGATAACAGTACCTGCAGTGAGGATAGCAATATCAGTAAGCATTTCTTTTCTGCGGTCGCCAAAGCCGGGAGCTTTTACAGCAGCCACTTTCAATGTGCCACGGAGTTTGTTTACAACCAATGTTGCCAGTGCTTCACCTTCGAGATCTTCGGCAATGATCAATAAAGGACGACCGCTTTGAGCAACTTTCTCCAAAATTTGAAGAATGTCTTTCATTGCAGCAATCTTCTTATCATAAATTAAGATGTAAGGATTCTGTAATTCAACTTCCATCTTTTCGCTGTTTGTAACGAAATAAGGAGAAATGTATCCACGATCGAACTGCATACCTTCTACTACATCAACTGTAGTGTCAGTACCTTTTGCTTCTTCAACAGTGATTACACCTTCTTTACCAACTTTTGCAAATGCTTCTGCAATCAGCTTGCCGATTGTTTCATCATTGTTAGCAGAGATAGAAGCAACCTGCTGAATTTTTTTACTGTCGTTACCAACAGCCTGAGACTGAGATTTGAGATTAGCAACAACTAAGCTTACAGCTTTGTCGATACCACGTTTCAGATCCATTGGGTTTGCACCTGCAGCAACCATTTTCAATCCTTCGCTGATGATAGACTGAGCAAGAACAGTAGCAGTAGTAGTACCATCACCTGCAATATCTGCCGTTTTAGAAGCTACTTCTTTTACCATTTGTGCGCCCATGTTTTCAATGGGATCGTCCAGTTCAATTTCTTTTGCAACCGTTACACCATCCTTTGTTACCTGTGGTGCACCGAATTTCTTTTCAATAACCACGTTACGTCCTTTTGGACCGAGCGTTACTTTAACAGCGTTGGCCAGAATGTCAACGCCTCTTTTCATTTTATTTCTTGCTTCAATATCGAAGAAAATTTGCTTTGCCATAATAGTTCAATTTGATAATTAAATAATTTGATGATTTGAAAATTGAATACAATTGAAAGTGGAAGCAGCTAATCATTTTTAAATTAGCACATCTTCAAATTTTCAAATTATACAATCGCTAAAATGTCGCTCTCTCTCATAATGAGGAGATCGTTGCCTTCAATGGAAATTTCAGTTCCTGCATATTTACCATAAAGCACTGTATCACCAACTTTCACTGTTACAGGTTCGTCCTTTTTACCGGGACCTGCAGCTACTACGGTACCACGCTGTGGTTTTTCTTTTGCTGTATCGGGGATGATGATTCCACCGGCTGTCTTTTCTTCAGCTGGGGCAGGCTTTACAATTACCCGGTCATGAAGAGGGGTAACACTTACCTTCTTAGCCATAATTATTCGTTTTTTGGTTTGAAATGATTATTAAATAGGCCCCTTTAGGGGCATGCGAAGGTAAGCGAATACAGTGCCACCAAGTCAGAATGCGAAAAAATTACAGAAATAGGCAGAAACTTGTTTGCCGGAAAATAATATGGCAGAAAAAACGGGACAAATTTTCATGTTCTCTAACATTCTTCATCCGAAAAGGAAAAGGCAGTGCTGATTAAGCTTAAACAGATGGGTAGGAATCCAGTTCAACCAGCTCACCTGTAATTTTCAGAAAGGGTTTGCCTTTGTATTGTGCCTTGAGCAAAATCCTGTTCGCATCAATTGGTTTTGGCGGAACCAAGTTCGTACTGATTGGCTGCAGATACAATTGATATAAAAAATGATTCGAATCAGTGCTGATAAATATTTTCACATTGCTCCCTTTTTCAAAACCTGCTTCAAAAGGAACGGGATTAATAAGCTGTGGAATTATTTTATACATACGGTTATCCTTCCATGCTGTATCCCATGCAATCAATTTGGTGGTTGTTTCAACATACACTACAATCACGGTATCGTGCTTAACAGGAAGCGGATTCCCGTTCTCATCTGCCTGAATAGTTCCGGGTGTTTTTTCTGAATAATATGCATGCATGTTTTTTACCAGCCCTTTTGTTTGAGCACAGGAATAAAAAAACATGGAACTGAACAAAAGAAAAGTCAGCAGGGCAAAAATTGATTTCTGTTGATACATAAAATTGTTAAACGGAAAGAAGTGAAGAAAAAAACAAAACTCCCGGTTGTTAACAACCGGGAGTTTTGCTCATTATTTATTGTTTGATCAATTTAAAGCTTTGTGTTTTATTCCCGGCATCAATACGAAGAAGATAAGTACCATTTGTAAGCAACGAACCAGAGAATGGCAATATCACATTACCATCCGTTCTTCCAAGATCCCATTTCTTCAGCAACTGTCCTGTATTGGTAAATTGTGTTGCCGATACATTCGTTCTGCTTTCATTATTTACAAACAAGGGAATACTGAAGCT
>JANOIQ010000315.1:0-2591 GCA_031407835.1 Chitinophagaceae bacterium | reverse complement strand
CCGGGCATCATATCCTGGATCATGCCTCTCCATCTCAGCTCTTCAATCAGATTCATGTGTTTTATGTCTGTTTTTTGGCAAAAGTAGGGCAGAGGAGTTCATATTGGTAAAAATGGAGCAATAAACATTGAAAATCAACGTTTCGATTAACTGGCTGTCTCTTAAACAGAAGTTGACTTTCGGGAAGATAATGTTTACATTTGTCTTACCCTAAGCAGCCTTCTTATTAGAAAGAGACTCTTTAAAACTAATTGTTTACCTGAAAACTAACTGGATGATAAACCGTTTCATCTTATTCATAACCGTAACCCTGCTTCTTTGCAATTCTGTTTACTCCCAATTCAGAAAATATTCCAACGAATTTTTAAATATAGGTGCGGGTGCCCGTGGCTTAGCCATGGGCGGAGCACAGGTTGCTTCCGTTAATGATGCAACAGCCGGATACTGGAATCCGGCAGGTTTAACGGGTGTTAAAAATAATCCTACACTTTCTCTGATGCATGCTGAGTATTTTGCCGGAATTGGTAAATATGATTTTGGCGCACTTGCTATACCGGTTGCTAATAATAAAAGAACAATCGGAATCTCTTTTCTCCGCTTTGCCGTAGATGATATTCCTAATACACTTTTCCTGGTTGAACCTGATGGGAGTATTAATTATAACAACATTAAATCATTCTCATCTGCTGACTATGCATTTCTGCTTTCAGTAGCACAAAAGATCAGGGAAACAAAAGATAAAACCATCAGTATGGGAATGAATGCAAAAGTCATTCACAGAAGTGTGGGGAGTTTCGCAAAAGCATGGGGATTCGGCTTGGATCTTGGCTTTCAGATGAAAGGTGAGAACTGGTCCTTTGGTGCTGCTGCAAGAGACATTACCACAACATTCAATTCCTGGTCTTTTACATTTACTGAGCGTGAAAAGGAAGTATTGTACTTAACAAACAATGATATTCCAATAAAGTCAATTGAATTAACCGCTCCCCGTTTGATTATTGGAGGTTCTTATGACTTCAGATTGGGAAAAGGAATTAAGTTGAAAGCTGAAGCAAACCTTGAATTAACATTTGACGGGCAACGGAGCAACCTGATCAGTTCAGATGCCGTAAGTGGTGATCCACGTATTGGAGCAGAATTAAATATTAAAGATGTTTTCTTTTTACGTGGTGGCGTTTATAATTTTCAACGTGCCCTTGCTGATGGCGATACGTTGAATCAAAAGAAAGTGTGGATTTATCAACCAGGAGCAGGAGCTGGTTTTAAACTGGGCAGTTCTTTCTTTGTTGATTATGCTTTTACCAATCTTGCCAATCAATCGAATCCTTTATATACCCATATAGTTTCTTTACGTCTCGACCTTTTGAAAACGAATAAGAACCAGAAGAAAAAAACCAATAAATCAAGATGAAACGATTTTTACTCTCCGCCATCATTTTGCTGACTGCTTTCACAAGCATCAGGGCCCAGAGCTTTATGAATGAATGGATCGATTTCAATAAAACCTATTACAAATTCAATATTGCTGCAACAGGTGTGTACCGCATTTCGCAGGCACAGCTCAGCGCTATTGGGATTCAATCTGCCGATGCTGCACATTTTCAGTTATGGCGACATGGAAAGCAGATCCCAATTTACACATCTGTATCATCTGGCACAATACCTGCTAACGGCTTTATTGAGTTCTGGGGTGAATCAAATGACGGTAAGTGGGAACGCCGCATGTTCATTGAACCGCAATACCAGATAAATGACAAGTGGAGTTTGTATACAGATACAGCTGCTTATTTCCTTACGGTTAATCCTTCAGCCGGAGCCAACCTACGACTTGCTCAAACAAATAATGATTTAAGTTCTGCTTTACCTGCTGAATCTTATTTCATGCATAAGGCGGCAACTTACTATAGGTCTATAATTAATCAGGGCTTTGGTGCAGTAGTGGGAAACATCGTTTATTCATCATCATTTGATGAAGGGGAGAGTTGGACCAGTTCTTCCTTCAGGCCTGCAAACCCTTTGGTTTCAACCCAGAATAATTTATATGTTGCTACTGGTGGACCCAATGCAAGTTTGAAGTTTTCTGCTGCCGGAAGAGGATTGAATACCCGTACGGTGAAGGCCTCAATTAATGGAACTGCCGTTGCTGATATACAAATGAATTATTTCAACGCCATCATTGATGAATCGGCAAATAATATTCCATTGTCATTAATCAGCTCTAATACAGCGAATGTTGAATTCAGAACCACTTCCACAGAAGTTACTGATGCAATTGTTATAGGAATGTATGAGTTAACTTATCCACGTCAGTTCAATTTCAATGGTCAGGCAAATTTTGAATTTGAAGTTGCGGCAAGTGCAACGGGAAATAACCTGGTTATTGACAATGCCAGTTTTGGTTCACAGCCACCGGTGTTGTACGATCTTACAAATGGGTTACGCATTACAGCTGCTGTGCTTTCGCCAACACAGGTTAGAGTAGTACTGCCGCCTTCTGCTATTACAAGAAAATTAATTTTAATCAGTCAGGAGCCGGCAAATATCAAGAGCGTTGCAGGGCCTTTTACTGCAAGAACATTTACCAATTACGG
>JANOIQ010000266.1:0-2732 GCA_031407835.1 Chitinophagaceae bacterium | reverse complement strand
GATGAAATACAAATAAGAGAAGGCTTGTTACAGGAACATTTCAACAACACCAAACATGCAGAACTGCTTATGCATGTTCTACGGTAGCATTATCCCACACTTTACCGCCTTCAGTTTTTACCATTCGTGCAGGGAATTTTTTGATTACCATAAAATCATGCGTTGCCATCATCACTGCCGTGTTGTAATCTTTTGCAACCTGGATGAGCAGTTGCATAATTTCATCGCTGGTTTCGGGGTCAAGATTACCGGTAGGCTCATCGGCCAGTATTAATTTGGGAGAGTTCAATAAAGCCCTTGCAATATCTACACGCTGCTGTTCACCACCACTCATTTCAAAAGGCATTTTAAATCCTTTCGATTTCAATCCCACTTTATCCAGCACATCATTGATTTTTTCTTCCATCAGGTTTTCATCTTTCCAGCCGGTTGCTTTCAACACAAACTTCAGGTTTTCATACACGCTTCTGTCGGTGAGTAATTGAAAATCCTGGAACACCACACCCAAACTCCGACGCAGAAAAGGAACATTTTTCCAGGTTACATCTTTCAGGTTAAATCCCGAAACAGTTGCTTCCCCTTCAGTCAAGGGTAATTCACCATACAATGTTTTTAAGAGGGAAGATTTGCCAGTTCCGGTTTTACCAACCAGGTATACAAACTCACCTTCATTCACGGTAAGGTTTACATTACTGAGTATAAGGTTACCGCTCTGATAAATGTTAACGTTCTTTATTTCTACGATAGAAGACATATAGATTATTTAAATAAATGTAAGTTGAAAATAAAATTAAAATTCCAGATTGCCCGATTGAGTTTTTATAATTAACTCTTTCTTCCCACTCACTTCTACCCTGCCAATCACCTGTGCATCTACACCAAATGATTGTGCAACAGCAATCATCGCAGCAGCATCTTTTTGATTGGTATAAATTTCCAAGCGTGTACCCATGTTAAATACCTGGTACATTTCTCTTGCATCAGCACCGGATGCTTCCCGGATGAGATCAAATATGATTGGAGGAGTAAATAAATTGTCTTTTACAATTTTCATTGGCCCGGGCAGGTATTTCAAACATTTGGTTTGTCCGCCGCCACTGCAATGAATCAATCCATGCACAGCATCAAAATGATTGGTAAGAATTTCTTTCAGCACCGGTGCAAAGGTTCTTGTTGGCGAAAGTAGCAAGCGACCAATCAATGAAGTTTCCCCATTTGTCAATTCAATTTCATCTGTGAGTTTGTATTTACCGATATAAACCACTTCCTCATTCAGCTTCGGTTCAAATGTTTCTGGAAAATGCTGTGCATAATATTTATTCAGCACATCATGTCTGGCACTGGTAAGTCCGTTACTTCCCAATCCGCTGTTATAAGAAGTCTCATAATTGCACTGACCAAACCCTGCAAGTCCAACAATTACATCACCTGCTTTTATTTTATCATTGCTGATCAATTTCTTCTTTGGCCAGCGTGCCGTCATTGTTCCGTTTACTGCAATAGAACGAACTACATCTCCCACATCAGCCGTTTCACCACCGAGATAATGAATGTTCACTCCATATTCTTTCAACTGTGCAAATAATTCAGCAGAACCATTGATGATCTGTTCAAGTACTTCACCGGGAATCAGGGTTTTGTTACGGTCAACCGTACTGGAGAATAAAATATTATTGTAGATACCCACACAAAGCAAATCATCCAGGTTCATCACAATGGCATCTTGTGCAATTCCTTTCCATACAGAAAGATTACCTGTTTCCTTCCAGTACAAATAAGCAAGAATACTTTTTGTTCCGGCACCATCAGCATGAGAAACATTCACCCAATCAGCATCTCCTCCCAGGTAATCGGGATAGAGTTTGCAAAATGCATTGGGGTACAGGCCCTGATCCAGATGCTGTACTGCCTTGTGCACTTCTTCTTTTTGTGCCGATACACCCCGCTGATTGTATAATGACATGCTGATTGGTTTGAGAGCCGCAAAACTAACACTTCCACAGATCAAATGTGTTACTTTTGCCACTCCAAATTATGAAGGTCTACAGAAGTCTAGAACAGTTGCCCGTTTTTACCAAGGCCGTCATCACCATCGGCACCTTTGATGGTGTGCATTTCGGCCATCAGCATATCATTCATCAATTGTTGCAGGAAGCCATTACAACCGGTGGTGAATCAGTGCTCATCAGCTTTTATCCGCATCCACGTAAAATCTTACAGCCCGAAAGAAATATTGAACAACTCACTACTCTTGATGAGCGGATTGAGTTGCTGAAAAAACATGGCTTAGATAACCTGGTAGTGGTGCAGTTCAACAAAGCATTTTCTGAGCTTACCCCAGAGCAATACATCAAAGATTTTCTGGCCGATCGCTTTCACCCATCCGTTATTATTATTGGTTATGATCATAAGTTTGGAAACAAACGTGAAGGTGATTACCGTTTACTCGAAAAAATGGGTGAGCAATACAACTACCGTGTAAAAGAAATTCCGCAGCAGATATTAAATGAAATTTCCGTCAGTTCAACCAAAATCCGCCAGGCATTAACGAAGGGTGATATTGAAACTGCTAACCGGTTACTCGGTTATTCTTATTTCTTTAAAGGATATGTTATTGAAGGAAATAAATTAGGCAGAAAACTCGGTTACCCTACTGCCAACCTGCAAATGCAGGATCCCGACAAACTGGTTCCCGGCAATGGCGTGTATGCAGTGGAAGCACAGATTGAAGG
>JANOIQ010000076.1:0-5318 GCA_031407835.1 Chitinophagaceae bacterium | reverse complement strand
ATCTGTTCCCAGCCTTTATCGTCAATACCTCTTGCCATCCACCATACAAGAAAGACGCCCAATCCAAGGAAAAAGAGAAACTGAAGAGCGAGGATAATTCTTTTTTTAAGCATAAGAGGTAAGACTCAGTCTCAGAGTTTATTTGTGTCTTTCGGAAATACCAGCCATGGTTTAAAGGTTTTTGCTTCTTCAAACTTCATGGTAGCATACGAAATAATAATCACTACATCACCCACACTTCCCTGACGTGCAGCAGGCCCGTTTAAGCAGCAAACGCCGCTTCCACGTTTTCCTTTGATCACGTATGTTTCCAGCCGGTTACCATTATTTACATTCACCACCTGTATTTTTTCATGCTCAATCATATTGGCTGCATCCATCAGATCTTCGTCTAAAGTAAGGCTTCCTACGTAATGAAGATTCGCTTCTGTAATTGTAATGCGGTGTATTTTTGATTTCAGTACTTCTATTTCCATGATGGCAAATTTAGAGGGATTCTGTTGAAAATATTTTCTCTCAGGTCAGAATCATATTATCAATCAAACGAACTTCATTAAGATAAGCTGCTATTAAAGCTACCACTTTATCCTGCCCGTTCCATTCTTCAATCAATTCCAGGGTATCTGCTTTGGCCAGTTCCACATAATCAACCCGAAAGCCTTTTAATGTTAATTCCTTTGCTGCAGTTTCTTTCAATTGTAAAACAGGTACGTGCTTCAATTGTTCTTTCATGAATAACAGAGCCTGGTAAATAGCAGTTGCATTTGTACGTTCCGTTTCAGTTAAACGCATATTCCGGCTGCTCATGGCCAGACCGTCATTTTCACGAAGAGTAGAAACAATTTGCACTTGTGCTGATAACTCCGTTTGTTCAATCAGTTTTTTAATAACCATGCACTGCTGAAAGTCTTTTTGTCCCAGGAACAATTGATTTGGCTGAACAATTTCAAGCAGCCGGTGTACTACCTGGCAAACCCCCTGGAAATGTCCGGGACGATATTTGCCTTCCAGCACGGTTTCCAAATACCCAAGCTCATAGTGGGGGAGATGCGCTGTTCCATCAGGATAAATTTCTTTTGCTGATGGAAGAAACAAAACATCGCAGCCTGCCTTTATGAGCAATTGAATATCCTGAGCAATGGTGACAGGGTATTTCTCAAAATCCTTTGGATCGTTAAATTGAGTTGGGTTTACAAAGATGCTGCTTACCGTAACCTGCGTCTGTTCCCGGCTTTGCTGAATGAGCGACAAATGTCCTTTATGCAAAGCACCCATTGTTGGAACAAAGCCAACAGTTTGCCTACCCAAAACTTGTTGGTCAAGGTACTTTCTGATATGTGAAACCTCATGAAAAATGAGCATAATTCGTTGTTTTAAATGACAATACGACTGTAATCACCTCTCTTTTCGCTAAAATCCATTACCTTTGCCCACTTCTTTAAAGAAGTAAAGATTCCTTAACAAACAGTAATGGTAGCAGCAAAGAAAAGAATTTTATTTATTGCCAGTGAAATGTCTCCGTATCTGGAGGAAACAGATTTTTCATCCATTGTTAATCAACTGGCAATTAAAGCAAACGAAGGTGGCTTTGAGATCCGTTGCATTATGCCCCGTTTTGGTGTCATTAATGAACGCCGTCACAGATTACACGAAGTAGTTCGCCTCAGTGGTATCAATGTTTCTGTTGATAACGACGACTATCCGCTCCAGATTAAAGTTGCCTCCTTACCGAATGCACGCTTACAGGTTTATTTTTTAGAGAATGAAGATTTCTTTAAACGTAAGTTCATTTACCATGATGAGAATGAAAAGTGGTTTGATGATAATGATTTGCGTTCTATTTTCTTCTGTAAAGGTGCATTAGAAACTGTTAAGAAATTTGGATGGCCTCCTGATATTATTCATTGCAGTGGCTGGATGACAGGTTTAATTCCAATGTACCTGCAAACTGCTTATAAGAAAGAACCCGTTTTTGGAAACAGTAAACTCGTTTTCACCATTGGTCAGAATACCTTCAAAGAAAAACTGGGAGCAAAGTTTTTAAAACTGGCAAGCATTCATGCCAATATTAAAGACAAAGATCTGGAACCTTACAAGGACATCAACAATACAGCAATGTTCCGTGGCGGTGCTACTTATGCAGACGCCATTACATTCGGTGCTGAAAAAGTAGATAAAAAATTGCTGGAAGAATTTGGAAAAGTGCGTGGCAAAAAAGTGCTGCCATTTAAACCAGACGGTGATTTAACAGACTATTTACAACTATATACCGACCTTTCGTCGAAATAATACTTTCATTATTACTATGAATTTTTTTAGCACGGACATGCGCAGAAGAAACCTGTTTTTATCAGTTCTTTTATTGGCATTAATCAGCGGATGTACAAAAATTGAACGTACCACTTTGGGCGGTGATCTTATTCCCGGAACAGATCGTCTTATTACAGATACAATGGAACTGCCTGTTGTAACAACTTCTTTTATTGAAACAGATACAAGCTCTATCGGAAAAAATGACCAGCATATTTTAGGCTACATCAACGACCCGATGTTTGGTACAACTACCGCAGCCATTTATTTTCAGATGCTGCCCATCAGTTATCCATTCTCATACCCGGTTGCAAAAGACAGTCTGTTTCTCGACTCATGTGTTCTGTCGCTTACTTTTGCCGGAAATTACGGTGATACAAATGCAGTCTCAAGAGTTAATGTTTATAAAATAACAGATCCAACTTTTAAGTCAGGTAAATTATACAGGTTCACTGAAGCCCCTGCATTTTCAACAGCAAACTTTTTAGGTACCGAACAGTATACAGCAATTAAATTACGGAACGGTTATAAAGCTGCTTATAAAACAGATACTATTTTCAATCAGCTGCGAATAAAACTCGACAATGTCTTTGGCAGATTATTACTCGATCAGGATAATGTATCAAGTGCGTTTCGTAATGACTCAATTTTCAAAGCATTCCTCAATGGATTTGCCGTGATACCCGATTCCACTACAAGCGGAAATTCAATTAACTATTTTTCAATGACCGGTGCTGAAACACGTTTGAATCTTTACTACCGGTATAAGAAAAGAGATGGTACAAATGATACTACTGTTACCCGTTTTAACTTTGTTGCTGATACCATCAGGAGTGCAAATGCCAACAAAATATACCGCAACTATACAGGCAGCACTGCTGAGCCAACCCTTACATCAGGGTTGCCTTCAAGCCTTGCTTATATTCAGGCGGGTCCGGGTACTGCAGTGAAAATTAAAGTCCCAACTCTCGATACAATCAGGAACAAGCCCTATCTTATTCATCGTGCTGAAATTGTTGCCCGCCAGATTTACCAGGGACCTTTAACAATAGAAAACATATTGTTACAGCCTGCACTTCACCTGTTTACTTATACTTCAGACGGAAAAATTGCAAGTATTCCTTATGACAGTGCTAATTATTATGTCAATACACTAACATTCGATGTATTCAGGAATGTAACCCTCTACAGCATCTCTTCTAATTATACCGGAGGAATACCTTCTTATTTCAGAGATGCATCGAATAACCTGGTAGCAGAATACAAAATGAATATTACCAGTTACGTTCAGAACCTTGTAAACGGGAAAGCTTCCCTTCGTGATTTCAAACTTTCAGCACCTTATTTTGCGGAGTTTTCCGGGGCCATTTCCAGTTCCACCAACATCAACCCACTTGCATTTGGAAGGGTAAAATTGGGTGGCGGATCTCATCCGCAATACAAAATGTTTGTTCGTATTTATTACTCCAAACAGTAATATTTGAATTGTTTCAACTCATATCTTTGCGCCTGACTTAAAAACCCAGCTTATGCCTTATTTATTTACATCAGAATCAGTTTCCGAAGGTCACCCGGATAAAGTAGCTGACCAGATTAGTGACGCATTAATCGATAACTTTCTTGCATTTGACCCACAGTCGAAAGTTGCCTGTGAAACATTGGTTACAACCGGACAGGTTGTGTTAGCCGGTGAAGTAAAATCAAAAGCATACTTAGATGTACAGGAAATTGCACGTGGTGTAATTAAGAAAATCGGATACACCAAGAGTGAGTATATGTTCGAGGCAAACTCCTGCGGCGTTTTATCGGCCATTCATGAACAAAGTGCTGATATTAACCAGGGTGTTGACCGTAAGAAAAAAGAAGAACAGGGTGCTGGCGACCAGGGAATGATGTTTGGTTATGCTACCAACGAAACAGAGCATTATATGCCATTGGCATTAGATCTGGCCCATAACCTGCTGATTGAATTAGCTGTTATCCGTCGTGAAAAAAATTCCAAAATGCCTTACCTGCGTCCCGATGCAAAAAGCCAGGTAACATTGGAATATGATGATAATAACCGTCCCGTTCGTATTGATGCGATTGTGATTTCTACTCAGCATGATGATTTTGATTCGGAAGCGAAGATGCTGGCGAAGATTAAATCTGATGTAATTAATATTCTGATTCCCCGTGTTAAATCGAAATATAAGAAATACGGAAAGTTGTTTAACGATAACATTACATACCATGTAAACCCAACCGGAAAGTTTGTAATCGGTGGGCCACATGGCGATACCGGTTTAACAGGCCGTAAGATCATTGTTGATACCTATGGTGGTAAAGGTGCACATGGTGGTGGTGCTTTCAGTGGTAAAGATCCTTCCAAAGTAGATCGTTCAGCTGCATATGCTACACGTCATATTGCAAAAAATATGGTTGCTGCCGGTTTATGCGACGAAGTACTGGTTCAGGTTTCTTACGCCATTGGTGTAGCCAAACCAACTTCTATTAACGTAAATACATACGGCACTGCAAAAGTTGAATTGACTGATGGTCAAATTTCAAAAATCATTGAAGGTGTTTTTGATATGCGTCCTTACTTCATTGAACAACGTTTGAAATTGCGTAATCCTATTTACAGCGAAACTGCAGCTTACGGTCATATGGGTCGTGTATCGCAGTTCGTTGAAAAAACATTTACAAGTCCTGATGGTAAAGTGAAAAAGGTAAAAGTGGAATTATTTACCTGGGAAAAACTGGATTACGTAACGAAAGTGAAAAAAGCATTCGGGCTGTAGCCCCCTAAATCCCCCTGAAGGGGGACTTTGAAACCCTGCAGGTTTAAAACTCTTGCAGGGTTTTTTATTTGATAAATCATTTCTTTGCAAAGTGAAACATTTCAGACAACAACAGCAGCGCCCAAAAAAATCAACGCTTGTATCAGGCAGAATTCCTGTGCTGGAAGCATTGCAGGAAGGAAAGCAGTTAGATAAAATTTATTTACAGAATAACCTGTATGGCGA
>JANOIQ010000160.1:0-3790 GCA_031407835.1 Chitinophagaceae bacterium | reverse complement strand
CCCGGTGCGGAAATTGTTATTCGTATACGTGGTGGCGGTTCTGTAACACAGGATAATTCACCACTTTATATTGTTGATGGTTTTCCTGTAAGCAGCATTAATGACATTGCTCCTGCAGATATTGCCAGCATCGACATCTTAAAAGATGCAGCAACAGCAGCGATTTATGGTGCCAGAGGTGCTAATGGCGTAGTAATCATTACAACCAAATCGGCGAAAGCGGGCAAAACAACTATTTCGTTTAACTCATTTGTAACTGCCCGTACATTACCCAATCAGCTCGAAGTGCTTTCGCCTTACGAATTTGTACTGGCGAATTATGAATATGCAAGATTGCGCAGCCAAAGTGAAGTAGATAATTTCAGCAAATACTTTGGTGTGTTTGAGGATCTTGAATTATATAAATACCAGAAAGGAACGAACTGGCAAAAAGAATTATTTGGTAAGCCTGTTTACTCACAGCAGCATAATATTAGCATTACAGGTGGTACTTCTAAAACCAAATTCAGTTTAAGTGGAACAAATAATACCGACCAGGGATTAATGAAGGGTTCGGGTTACATGCGTAACTATCTCAACTTTAAATTAAATCATGAACTGGCAAAGTCATTGAAGTTGGATTATTCATCACGTTTCATTCATACAGTTACTGATGGAGCCGGTTCGTCAGGTTCATCGAGTTTACGTATTGGAGATGCTATTACTACCCGCCCGGTAAATGGTCTTGCTGATTATATACAGCTTGATAATACGGGTGCTGACGATGATTATGAACAATTCCTGAAAAGTCTTATCAGTCCAACAAAACTCCTTGAACAGGATTATCGCAAACGATTAGCTCATACTTTAAATATGAATGCTGCTGTAACATGGGCTGTGATGCCAAGCCTTACATATCGTTCCGAGTTTGGTATGGATCTCACGTTTGGACAGAGTAAACGCTATTATGGTCCTTTAACCAGCACATCACGAAACGAAGGGTTTAATCTTCCGCTGGGAGAGATCACCAATTCAAATGCACGTAGCTTTCGTTGGGCGAATACACTTACATATAAAAAAGAATTCGGGAAACATGATTTTACAATCCTTGGAGGCCAGGAGATCAATATCCTGAACAAAGGATTCTCGGAATATACCCGTGCGAAACTCTTTGTTGAAAACACTTCACCTGAACGCATGTTTGCAAACATGACGCTTGGTACAACAGACAGACATACATCTACTGTTCAAGCAGGTCAAAAAATTGCTTCGTTCTTTGGGCGATTAAATTACCAATATGACTCACGGTACCTGCTTACGCTTACCATACGTTCCGATGCATCGACTAAGTTTGCACCCGGCAGACAATGGGGTTATTTCCCGGCAGCATCTTTTGCATGGCGTGTATCACAAGAAGATTTCATGAGCAAAGTGAAATTTGTGAATGACTTGAAATTCCGTATCAGTTATGGTGCTGTTGGTAACGATCGTATTGCTGATAACATTTGGAGAGTATTGTTTGCTCCATCAGACAACCGTACAATTGGTTTTGCTGATGTTGCGAATCCCTATTACACATATGCAACAAGATCTTTGCCCAATCCTTTTGTACAATGGGAAACAAATATTACACGAAACGTAGGTCTTGATTTTACGTTGTTTAAGCAACGCTTAACAGGTTCATTGGATGCTTACTGGAACAGTGCGAAAAACCTGTTAGTAGAAACAGACATTCCACCAACAACAGGATTTACTGTACAGCAACAAAACATTGGTCAAACTTCTAATAAGGGTATTGAACTCGGTTTGAGTGGTACAATTTTTCAGAAGAAAAACTTTACGCTGAATGCTACATTCAATATTGGTTTCAATAAATCAAAAATTGATAATCTTGGCGGCCCACTTGAAAAATCACTGCAATCAAACTGGGGAAGCACTGATCTCAGATCACAGGATGATTACCGTGTGTATGTTGGCCAAACAATTGGTTTGATGTATGGTTATGTGACTGATGGCATGTACTCAGTAGATGATTTTTCATCATACAATACTTTAAAGCCAGGAGTAACAAATATTCAAACATTCCTTGGTGGTATTAGTTTGCGCCCGGGTATCATGAAGTTGAAGGACCTGGATGGTGATGGTATTATTACAGCAGCCGATCGTCGTGTTATTGGCAGTGCATTACCAAAGTACTCTGGCGGTTTTGGACTGAATGCACTTGTGAAAGACTTTGACATCAGTGCATTTTTTAACTATGTAGTAGGAAACGATGTATATAATACAGGTAAGATCTCCTTCAACCAGTTTTACCGTACTACTTATGGCAATATGCTGAATACAGTTAATTCAAGCAATCGCTTTAAATACATTGATGATACAGGAAATCTTGTTACCGATCTTACAGCATTGGGCAAGATGAATGCAAATGCTACAATATGGTCGCCGTTCTCATTTGGTAATGCCACACCGGTGTTTCATTCATGGGCAGTTGAAGATGGTTCGTTCCTGCGTTTGAATAACCTTACTGTTGGTTATTCATTACCCAAACGTATTATTGCACCTGCTCGCATGACCAAGCTGCGTGTATATGCAACTGTGTATAATGCATTCCTCTGGACAAAGTATTCAGGATACGATCCTGAAGTGAGTACTACAAGAAGCGATGGTTATTCGCAATTAACACCGGGTGTTGATTATTCGAGCTATCCGAAGAGCCGCAACTTTACTGTAGGCATAAACGTAACATTCTAAAGCATTTGCCATGAAAAAAATAGTTTTCTCTTTATTCGTTCTTACTGCAATATCACTGCAATCATGTAAGAAATTTTTAGTAGCCGACTCCCCATCGCTTACCGATCTTGACTATGTATTTAGCAGCGAGGCCGATGCAAAAAAAGCAGTGAATGCCGTATATGCATTGTTTAACCAGGATGCATACACATCAAGGCTTTCAAACAACTTTTCCGGCAACACTGATATTGAGTGTGGCGGCGTATCAGGTTCTCCCGATGGCGCACGGCGTGATATTTGGTCGTTTGAAGCAACTACTTCCAATCAAGATCTTTTAACCGTTTGGAATAATGGTTATAATGCTATTAACCGGGCTAATGAATGTGAAAAAGGGTTAATGGAAGTATCTCTTGTAAAAGATCCTTCCAGCAAAATTTACAACAATCTGCTGGGAGAAACAAAAACCTTACGTGCCCTCTGGTATTATTGGTTAATGAATCACTGGGGTGATGTTCCTTTTAAAACTACACCTTCACGTGCAGGTGATAATTTTTACCTGGAAAGAACAGGAAGAGATACCATCCTTACATTCCTTATTAACGATCTCATTGAAGTAGAACCAAAAATGTCATGGGCCGACGAACTTGATTTTGGTATTGAGAGGATCAACCGTGAATTTGTTATTGGTTTTATCGCCCGTTTATCATTAATGCGTGGTGGTTACTGGCTCTATCCTGATAAGACAATGAAGCGGAAAAATGATTATCTCAAGTATTATCAAACAGCCAATACTTATACAAAGAAGTTGATGGACCTGAAGCCACGTGCACTTCCTGACTATGCAACGGTTTTTACGAATGTAAATAAATACATCAAAACGCTTAACAGTGATGTATTATACGAAGTAGCGTTTCATCCCGGCTTTGGTGATGTGGGTTGGAACCATGGTATCAGAGTTGATGGTGGTACACACCTTTATGGTTCAGGATCAAACTATCTGTCATTACCAATTTCTTATTATCACTCCTTTGATACAGTAGACAAACGCTTGCCAGTTACATGCTCACTTATCTATTAC
>JANOIQ010000144.1:0-3631 GCA_031407835.1 Chitinophagaceae bacterium | reverse complement strand
ATTTCCTTTTACTGTTATTTTAAAATTGATGAGCCGCAGGAATTCCGCAATCTGTTGTATAAAGAGTTCAAAGCATTGGATGTAATGGGAAGAATTTATTTAGCACAGGAAGGTATTAATGCTCAAATCAGTCTGCCAACTGCCAACTTAGAAACCTTCAGAGCTTATTTATATGCAATTGAACCATTAAAGGGGCTGCGGTTGAATTGTGCAGTAGATGATGATGGTAAAAGTTTTTATGTACTGGATATAAAAGTGCGGAATAAAATTGTAGCCGATGGAATTGATGATCCGGATTTTGATATGGCCAAAAAAGGCCGTTATGTAAATGCAGAACAGTTTAATCAACTCACCAATGATCCAAATACAGTGGTGATTGATATGCGCAATCACTATGAATACGAAGTAGGTCATTTTGAACAGGCCATTGAAATACCCAGCGATACCTTCCGTGAACAGTTGCCTATGGCAGCAGAAATGATGAGTGCAGACAAAGACAAGAACATTATCATGTATTGCACAGGCGGAATCCGTTGTGAAAAAGCAAGTGCCTATATGCTGCACAAAGGATTTAAAAATGTGTTTCACCTTGAAGGCGGTATCATCAACTATGTAAACCAGGCAAAAGAGAAAGGGCTGGATCTGAAATTTCATGGAAAGAATTTTGTGTTTGATCAAAGGCTGGGAGAGCGGGTAACGGAAGAAATTATTTCTCATTGTCATCAGTGTGGTAAACCTGCCGATACACATGTGAATTGTGTGAATGACGCCTGTCATCTTTTATTCATACAATGCGATGAGTGCAAAGAAAAAATGGAAAGCACCTGCAGCAAAGAATGTCTTGACTTTATTCATTTACCCGAAGATGAACAGAAACGCCTACGAAGCGGCATTGATAAAGGAAGAAATGTATTTAATAAGGCGAAAGCCAGGTTGAAGGAGTTGAAAGGGGAGTAGTTTATGCAAGGACTGGTTACAGTTTTTATTTTTCAAATTCAATCCATTTTCTAAGAATAAAAATTTGAGTGTCAGCTGAATCCCTTCTTTCAATTTTAGCTTTAATAAAGGAACCTTTCTTTGAAACGAATTTGATTATCATGTCTGTCATATCGCTAGTTTGGTAATATGAACCCAAAGGACAGTTAAAAGGGTTCCCTTTAATATCATTCGTAAAGATTGAAATTAAAATCATCTTCTTTGAATTTGTATCTGGTTTTATATAACCAAATATTCGATGGTCACGTTTTATATTTGCAATCAACCAAATTATGCTGTCTTCTTTTGAAACAGTTGCTTTTTGATTATAGTCTTGTTTTAATTTCTGACTATAAGTTGTTGTAAACATGCAGGTAGCTAAAAGGCTAAGAAATATGTATTTCATATTCATACGTCTGTATTATTAAGCACAAGAAGTGAATTCAAATTTCATTTTTTACTTCACCCAAATCGCCCAAACCAGCCACGCCAACAACAATCCAATCGCTGCAATTATCAATCCGCTTACACGTTTCCGTTTAATATAAAGAATAAGGATAATACCGGTAAGTGAAACCAATGTCATTAAAATGGCAGACACATCAATCAATACCGACCAACCCGATCCACTGTCTCTTCCTTTGTGCAGGTCATTCATCACTCCAACAAAACCTGCACGCATCAGTGCAACTTCATAGTCGCCACTTGTACGGTCAATAAATACATCAGCAGCATAACCCGGGCCTTTAAACGAAAGACTGCATTGTACATCATCAATTCTGAATTCGGCCAGTGCAGCTTTTATGCCATGTGCTTTGCGCAGGTATTCAACTATTTCAAGTTTGGCAATCTTTGTGGTATCAGTATTATTCACCCAAATTGAATCCAGTTTTCCTTTTTCATTGGAAGATTTCAATTCACCTGCAAAGAAATCGGGATGATTTAAAGTTAATCCTGTTACTGCAAAAAACAGAACAATCGCAAAGCTAATCATGGACAGATAAATATGCAACCATCTTGACAGCTGTGCGATATTGCGTTCCCAGGCAAGTTGCCGTTTGCTTTTCGGTGGTTTATTTTTTTCTGTACTCAAGAGATACTTCTGCGATTTCGACATTTCCTTTCAGGTTAAATTGCTGGCCCACTTTATTAAAATTGATTTTCTGGTGCAACAGATCATATCCGCCATGTTCACGCACCACTTCAATATAAACTGTATAGGTGGCCTGTTTCATTACATTCCCTTTATCATCTGTGCCGTCCCATTTTAAGGTGTACTTACCAGGTGAACGGGTTGCGCTGGTAGTTGAACTGAATACTGAAGGATCAGAAGTAAATGTATTTCCATTGCTGCGGTACCATTCTCTCAAATCACGGATCCATCGTGGCTTGTTATACCAGAGTGCAATTGTTTTTACTGTTGCGCCATCTTTATCAACCACCCATACTGCTGCAAATGGACGTTTGGCAAAACTCTGCTGCTGACTTAATTCGAGAGAGATAAGTAATTCATTTTTCCAATCTTTTTGATTGGATTGATTTACGATTGAAGTTGCCGGCACAATCAATTCCAGTGATTTCCAGTTGGTGCTTTCGATGCGCTCACCGGTTCTTGTAATGATGAGGTATTCAGCTCCCGGTATAGTTGCAGCAAGAGCAATGCATTCAGATGGTTTCAATACATTGAAGGCAGTTGCCAATGCACCTGCATCGGTAGCAGATGAAGCAACAACTGTTGCGCTGATAATATCATTGGCAGGTTGTCCGGTACGTGGATCAACAATATGTGAATACCAGGTTCCATTAATCATTTCACCACGACGGTAATTACCACTTGTGGCAATGGCTTTATTGCTGATGAGCAACTGATCAATCGGTGTATCATTTTCTGCATCGGCCTTGGGATCGCTGATCTGAACGGTTTCATTCATGTCGCCGGTAATCACCATATCGCCACCAATATTTACAAGGATGCCATTGATTTTTGCTGATGACATAGCTGCATTAGTTGCAGATTGAATGATATAGCTTTTTGCAAATGAATTGAGGCGGAGTGGAGTAGTGGTTAAATGCGTTGCGGTTTGCTTGGCTGCATCTAATTTCCAATGCGTTTGTTTTACCAGCAGGACTGCTGTGTTAATTTCTTCCTGTGTTGGAACATGTCCGGCTGTTGCAGATTGTTTCCATAATTTACCGATAGCCTCTGCGGAAGCATCCAATGCACCATTTGTTTGCATACGCCATTGATCGAACAAACTCAACACCGTAAACAGCTCTTTGGAAATATACACAGGTTGATTTAGGGTTTTCATCCATTGGCTGAACTCACTGTTGACATCATAACCGCTGAGTACTTTATTTAAACGTTCGATTTCTGCCAGCGCTGCTGCTTCTGCAAGCGAAGCCTGCTTTTGCGATGTGGCAGAAACTTTCAGTTCCATAGATGTGCCCAGTACATTTTCATAATGGGAAACATAAGAACGGGGGACTTTTTTTGACTTAACCCCGGAATTTGCTGAAATAATACCTACGAAAAGGAAGATAGATGAAAACACAAAGGCTGCAACTGATTTCATAGAAAAGAATATTATAATAATTAGGGATAAATGTAAATGTTATTTCGTTTGTTGGAGTTTTACTCAACTACTCCTTATGA
>JANOIQ010000122.1:0-11656 GCA_031407835.1 Chitinophagaceae bacterium | reverse complement strand
ACAACCGTTAATTCAAAACTGATTCCGAATTCCTTTAATATTTCTGCTGCAGGCTGCATAACAGGTAAGTCGCTGTCGCTGCCCATGATAATGCCGACTAAAATAGTTTGTGGTTTGTGGTTTGTAGTTGTCATTACAGTCTGTCTTTAAATTTTTGACCTTTTATCTGTGCCTGATTAAGATAAGCTATAAATGATGTTGTCATTTTGGTAATTTCATCAGCTCTGTTGTAAAAATGCTGAAACTTTTCATCAGTAAGATAGTTTCGGTCTAGAGCTCTGTATAATTGTGATTTTACTTCACCTGCTGAACCTTTTGAGTAGGAAAGAAAATTAATGAATTCAAGCTTACTGCTTCTTTCAAATCCTTCAGCAATATTATCCATGATAGAACCGCTGGCAGCATTTATCTGTTCAATTAATTTATAGTCCCTCTTAAATCCACCTTCTTCAATATAAATGAAAATGTCTTTCGATAAACTTCTGGCCTTTTGCCACATGTCCAGCTCTTCAAACTTTGTAATAGTAGCCATCGTAGTGAGGTTTGCTCAAAACTACAAACTATAAACTACAAACTAAAGCTTGCTCAAATCACCGGCCAGCAACTTCATTTCCGCTTCAGCCAGTTTAGCCATATACAATGCGTTGATATAGCGGGTTTGGCCATTGATATAATCAATTTGTACCTGTCTTAATTCTAACGATGTAATCGCTAATTTCCTGAAACGCTCAGTGGCGATCACATTATTTTCCTGTATCAGCAGTAATGTACTTTTTTCCAGTTCAACAAGATTTACTGCATTCTGAAAATTATAATAAGCGCTGACCAAGCTGGTATTCACCTGGTTCTTTAATTGGTCAATAACGATTTGTTGATTTTTGATATTGATATCTGCAACCCTTTCCTGCCGTTTAATATTACCTCCCTGGAAGATGGGAATAGCTACACCAATATTTCCATTTGGGCCAAGGTTTCGGTTATACAATGTAAAACCTGCATCATTTTTACTTTGTGCAAGATTGAAATTGCCGTTTAATGTTACAGAAGGAAGACGTTGTGAAATAATTTCTCTTTTTTGCTGTACAAAAACAGACAGACTGCTTTGTGCAAGCAACAGGTCATAATTATCAGTTAGTGATTTTTGCTGAAGAGCAGCAAAACTGATTGATGCATCGGGTTGAATAACTTCCTGTACATCAAAAGCAGTTTCAGGAGTTCTTGACAACAGGTTGTTGAAATTAGCTTTTGAAACACGTAAACTATTTTCAATCGATAACAAACTTGCTTTTTGCTGATTCAGATCAACCTGAGCCTGCAAAAAGTCTGTTTTGGGAGCAGTGCCAATTGTAAAGCGACTTTCAGCAATCTGTTTACGTTCTTCAAAAAATTTGATCGTTTCCTGTAAAGCTTTCTTTTGCTGATTGAGTTGAACGATCTGGTAATAGGCGGCAATTACATCAAACACTGTTAGATTGATTTGTCTGCGGAAGCTGAGTTCACCAATTGTTTCTAATTCTTCCAGGCGTTTTTTTGTAGCAAACATCCGCATGCCATCAAAAATGCGCCAGCTTACTGCAAAGCCTGCATTGATATTACGAAGAACTGCACCATTACGTTTAATGGTTGTTCCGTTTGATAATCTTTGCTCCAGGTTATTGGATGCAATACCAAAAGTGCTGTTGATGCCGATGGTAGGGTATAACCCTGCATTACCCCAGTTGTTATTGATCTTGCCAATCTGCTGTGCGTTCTTTTCAATCACCACATCAAAATTCTTTTCTACAGCAATCTGTATAGCTTCTTCAACAGAAAGCTTAACAGGCACCTGCGAAAATGCGGCAATATTAATCAGACAGATTAGAGATAACAGTTTCAGTTTCTTCTTCATTCACTTTATTTTTTTTAGATGACAGGAAGGAATACATCGCCGGAATAACAAACAGCGTTAATACCAGCGAAAATAAAATTCCACCTACAATTACAACACCTAAAGGAATACGGCTGGTTGATGCAGCACCTAATGATAAAGCCAGCGGTAATGCACCAAGGCTCATAGCCAAACTTGTCA
The DNA here is from genome assembly GCA_031407835.1 of Chitinophagaceae bacterium. Taxonomy (GTDB): domain Bacteria; phylum Bacteroidota; class Bacteroidia; order Chitinophagales; family Chitinophagaceae; genus Lacibacter. The sequence continues at coordinate 9,588 of JANOIQ010000122.1, read as the reverse complement.
TTAAGATGGGACGCAGACGCATGGTTGCTGCTTCAATTACTGCAGGTTTTTTTAACATGCCTGCATGTTTTTTCTGATTGGCAAATTCAACAATCAGGATACCATTCTTGGTAACAAGTCCAATGAGCATGATCATTCCTATCTGCGAAAAAATATTAATAGTTTGATCAAACAACCACAGGGAGAATACTGCTCCTGCAATCGCCAGAGGTACAGTAAACATGATCACCAGCGGATCAATAAAACTTTCAAACTGTGCTGCCAGTACCAGGAAGATTAAAATCAACGCTAAACCAAATGCAAAAAATGTATTACCTGAACTTTCGGCAAAATCTCTTGAGTTGCCTGATAAGGCAGTAGTAAAAGTTTCATCAAGCAATCTTTTTGCAATGGCATTCATTTCTTCAATACCATCACCAATAGTTTTGCCGGGTGCTAACCCTGCACTTACAGTAGCTGCTTTATAACGGTTGAAGTGATACAATGTTGGAGGTGTGGTTTCTTCTGTAAAACTTACAAACTGATCAATAGAAATCATTTGCCCGGTTGAAGAGCGTACGAATAAATTTTTCAGATCGGTCGGGTCATCACGGTCATCACGCAACACCTGCCCAATTACCTGGTACTGTTTTCCTTCTTTGATAAAATAACCAAGGCGGCGGTTGCTCAATGACAATTGCATCATTTCAGAAATATCTGTTACACTAACGCCGAGCTCACTCGCTTTTAAACGATCAATATTAATACGGAGTTCAGGTTTATTAAATTTCAAATCGGCATCTACACCAGCAAATGTTGGGTTTTTACCTGCTTCTTCTAAAAATTTGGGAAGGATTGTTTTGAGTTTATCAAAATCGTTATTCTGTAAAACAAACTGAACCGGTAAACCACCCCGCCTGTTAACAGAGATGGTTTGTTCCTGTATGGCGAATGCCCTTCCTTCATTGAAGCGAGGAAGATTGCGGGTAACAACATCAACAATTTGTTGCTGCGAACGCCCCCTTTCGTTTGGAGCAACCAGTGCAGCACGAACAAAACCACTGTTAACAGAACCTGAACCTGTAAAGCCGGGAGCTGTTACTGAAATCAGTGTCCTTGCTTCAGGAACGCTATCCATTACAAGATTGGTGAGTTGATCAACATATTTATCCATTGCATCAAAACTGGTTCCTTCCGGGGCACTTACCTGTAAGCGGAACTGACTACGGTCTTCCAAAGGTGCCAACTCACTTTGTAAGCCGCCGCCAATAAAATAAATGAGTGCGAAACACGCAAAAACAATTACGAATGCAAACCATCTGATTTTCATGAACGAATGCAGTAAGCGGTTATAGCCTTTTTCCATTCCACTAAAGAAGGGCTCGGTAACACGGTAAAACCATCCATGTTTCATTCCGCCTTTGCGTGTTAAATAAACGTTTAATACCGGAGTTAGTGTGAGGGATACAAATGCAGAAATCAATACAGCACCGGCAACCACAATACCAAACTCACGGAATAATCGCCCCACAAATCCTTCTAAGAAAACAATGGGCAGAAATACAACTGCCAATGTGATTGAAGTGGCAATAACAGCAAAATAAATTTCATTTGAACCTTCACGGGCAGCCCTGTATTTATCCATGCCCTGTTCCATTTTTTTGAAAATATTTTCCGTAACAACAATACCATCATCCACCACCAAACCTGTTGCCAGCACAATAGCCAAAAGTGTTAATACATTAATGGTAAAGCCTGCGAGGTACATAATAAAAAAGGCAGCAATCAACGAAACAGGGATATCAATCAACGGACGGATGGCTACAATCCAATCTCTGAAGAACAAAAAGATAATCAGCACAACCAGTCCTACTGAAAGAATCAGTGTTTCTTCTACTTCTGTAATTGATTTTCGCACAAACTGTGTTTGATCCAGGCCTATGGCCAGCTTTATATCAGCAGGAACATCTTTTTTAATTTGCTCATAACGTTTATAAAACTCACTTGCAATGGCTACATAATTACTTCCGGGTTGTGGTACAATTGCCAGGGCAATCATAGGTATGCCCTTTTCTTTCAAAATACTTTCTTCATTTTCAGGGCCAAGGATTGCCTGACCAATATCGTTGAGTTTAATATCTCTGCCGCCGATATTTTTAATAATGAGGTTATTGAAATCTTCTTCGGTAGATAATCGGCCGAAAGTTCTTACCGTTAACTCGGTTGTATTACCTGCAATTTTTCCGGATGGAAGTTCAATATTTTCACGGAGCAATGCATTCTGTACATCTTTCGCCGTTAAATTATAAGCCAGTAATTTTTCAGGCTGAAACCAGACACGCATGGCGTATTTTTTTTCACCCCATATGTTTACTGTACTTACTCCCGGAATGGTTTGAATTCGTTCGAGCAAACTGTTGGTGGCATATTCAGTAATCTCTAATGGGTTCCTGCTTTCACTTTGCACGGTCATGGAAATAATCGGGTCACTGCTGGCATCAGCCTTGGTAACAACGGGGGGGGCATCCAAATCTGATGGAAGTGAACGAACGGTTTGTGAAACTTTATCTCTTACATCATTGGCTGCTTCTTCCAGGTTATAACTCAGTTCAAATTCAACATTAATATTACTGTTTCCCTGGCTGCTGCTGGAAGTGATATTCTTTACACCTGCAATACCATTCACCGCTTTTTCCAATGGTTCAGTAATCTGCGATTCAATTACATCTGCATTGGCACCAGGGTATGAAGTACGTACACTGATGTTGGGAGGATCGATGGCAGGATAATCCCTTACACCTAAAAACTTAAAACCAATTACGCCAAACAGTACAATCATGATGTTCATCACAATTGCCAGCACAGGCCGTTTCAAACTCAGTTCTGAAATCGTCATAACTTATTGCACTTTTGAAAGTTTGATTTTACCATCAGGCCGTAAGCCAAGAAGACCGGTTGTAACAATGGTATCACCCGGAGTAACTCCGCTTACAATTTCTATTCTTGCAGAATCACGGATGCCTGTTTGCACATCAACAAATTTGGCAATGCCATTTTTATATAAAATCAGTTTTTTACCTCTTGCCTGTGGTAAAATAGCCTGCGAAGGAACAAGAATTGCATTATCGTTACGTGCAAAATCCATATCCACTTTTGCAAAAGCTCCGGCCACCAGTGAAGCATCGCCCTGCTGTACATAACAGCGAACATTCATGCCACGGGTTGTTTCGCTTACAGTTGATTCAGTTGCATATACTTTGGCTAAGAATTTTTTAGTACTCCCATCGGTTGAAAAAGCAATCATCTGTCCCAGTTTAATCTTAGAACTGTATTTTTCAGGAACACTGAATTGCAGCTTCAAAAAATTAACCTGGCGAATACTTGTAATGATTGTTGCCGGAGTTACATAAGCACCTGTTGAAATATTCCGGAACCCGATTTTACCACTGAATGGTGAACGAATTTCTGTTTTTGAAATATTGGTTTTCATCAGATCAATATCGGCTTTGATATTGCTTACCTGTAAAAAACTGAGATCATAATCCTGCTGACTGATACCGTTTAATTTCAGCAACTCATTATTACGTTCTTCCGTTTTTTGTGCAATCTGCAACTGCACTTCCAGTTTTTTCAACTGAGCCTGTAAATCGCCATCAAACAACTTTATAAGTAAAGATCCTTTGTTAACTGAAGCCCCTTCATTGATGTACAGCCCAACTACACGGCCACTTACTTCCGTATGAATTTCAGTTTCTTCCATTGGCAACAACGAACCGGGCAACTGTATTGGCTCACTTACCGAGCCTGTTTTTACAATATAACCAATAACGGTCATAGGGCCCTGCTGTCTGCCTGCTTGTGCAGGTGCGGATTGATTTTTCTTCTCTTTACAGCCAACCGCCAGAAGTAGGACGGCCGCTGCAATGAATTGTATTCTTCTCATGTTAAAATATAGATGGATAAAGGTAAGGAATGAACTTTTTTGGATAGAATAGCATTGGATGAATGGTAAACGATAAAGTTCTGCAGATTTAAATGGCCTCATCATCTTATCTCCGACGATCCTGTCAGATATTTATCGCTTGACCTTATTCAAAGGTGGGGGGGGCGGTTCTGCGACGGAAATTAAACAGATAATTCTTTCAAGTCATCAATAAACAAAGATGAGCAATTGTAAAGCTTTATGAAAAGTTGGCATTGTGCCCGGCTGCTCTTATCCTACGGGGTATCGGAGGGGGCCGTCTTTACTTTGAGCATGTGTTTAATACGGTTGGCATTGTACGTTAGCCCTGCCCTGTCTTTTCCAAGAACTGTTACATGGCCCATTTTGCGGCCGGGCTTTGTTTGAGCTTTGCCATAGAGATGCACAAAGGCATTGTCCATTTTCAGCACATCTTCCAGTCCTTCGTAATAGGCCGGACCGCTGAAGCCTTCTTCGCCAACAATATTTAAAATGACAGCTGGCATAATGGCATCGGTACAGCCGAGCGGATAGCCCAGCATAATACGCCATAACATATCAAATTGAGAAGAATAGTTGCCTTCAATACTGTGATGACCGCTGTTGTGTACACGGGGGGCTGTTTCGTTAACCAATACATCTCCCTCTTTATTTACAAATAATTCCACGGCGAATAAGCCAGATGAATTGAGGTTACGCACAACAGCCATTGCAATGGCTTCCACTTTCCAGAATATTTTTTCCGGAAGCTCAGCTGGTGAAATCTGGTAATCCAGCAAATTCAAAATGGGGTCAAAGATCATTTCTGCAGGTGGATATATGGTTGTTTCACCATTAGTGCCAACTGCCACAATCATGGAAATTTCTTTTTGAATGGAAACTAATTTTTCCAACACTGCCGGGGCATCGAATCCTTTTTCCAGATCTGCTTCTGTTTTCAACAATTCTACACCACGACCATCATACCCGCCCATACCCAATTTGTGAGCGGCAGGAAGAAAAGAAGCCAATGCTTTCAGTTCCGCTTTATTTTCTGTAATTACAAATTCTGATGTAGGAATCTGGTGATGCTGATAGAATTTCTTCTGTTCAATTTTATTTTTAATGATGCGTAAAGCAGATGGTTTGGGGAATATGCTTACCCCTTCTGCTTCAAGTTTCTCCAGAGCTTCCACATTCACACTTTCAATTTCTATGGTGAGTGCATCCAATCCTTTTCCGAAAGCATAAACAGTTTCAAAGTCTTTGATATCACCTTTGGTGAAATGATGACAGAGGTGTGCAGCAGGGCAGTGCTCATCATTTTCCAGCACAAAAGTTTCAACGGGATAGTTAGCAGCAACCTGCAACAACATTCTTCCTAATTGTCCACCGCCGAGTATGCCGATACGTTTCATGGGCTCAAAGATAAGGGAAGGTTTTTTTAACCCTGAGCGAAGTCGAAGGGGTTAAAAAGTTCGAGCGGAGTCGAGAATTTTTATTTTATATCCTTAAACTTAAAATGTGAATAATTCTGACATTGAGCAAGCAAAGTAAGTTTGTGCAGATTGTTCTCCATTAATGCAATCTTCTTTGCTCTTGACCATCCTTTCAGTTGTTTTTCTCTTTGTGCAGCTTCACGGGAAAACGGAATTGTTTCATAATATTTTAAAACAACCGGCCTTCGCTTAAAAGTATAACAGGTTATATAAATTCCGTTACAATGGTCCTAAAAACGTCTGATCAGGTCATTGGTTAAACCAGTATAAAAAGAGCCATCATCACATTCTAAAATGTAGACATAGTAGATTTCCTGAGGGGAGTCTTTATAAATCATAAAGTAAAATAATAATTCTAACCCGAAATCTCGACTCCGCTCGATTTCTTCTGCCGTACCCTTCGACTTCGCTCAGGATACGATGTTTCATTTATAATTTTTATCTTTACCTCATGCTTCCTGATTATCCAACCAAACGATTCAATGATGAACGCAGCAATTACTCTTTGCTGATGGAAGTTTTGGCGATTGATGCAATCTGATCTTGCAATCTGCACACCGCTGAACTGCGGGAATACATTCTCATTTTTTCTGAATTTTAAAAACGTAATTGCATGTCAACAATAACCTCCGGCAAAACAGTTCAATCAACTGAAACTGATTTTCTTCCACTGCATGGAACAGACTACGTAGAATTTTATGTAGGTAATGCCAAGCAGGCAGCACATTATTATATCACTGCTTTTGGTTTTCAGCCACTGGCTTATGCCGGACCGGAAACGGGATTAAAAGATAAAGTGAGTTATGTAGTTCGGCAGAACAAGTTAACATTGATGCTTACTACACCTTTACGTTCCGGAAATGAAATGGCCGATCATATTTACAAACATGGCGATGGTGTTAAAGCACTGGCCTTAAAAGTTGATGATGCCGCAGCAGCCTTGTTTGAAACAACTAAACGTGGTGCGAAACAATACATGGATGTTACAAAGCTGAAAGATGAAGATGGCGAAGTTGTGATAACTGGCATTCATACTTATGGCGACACAGTTCATTTATTTATTGAACGGAAAAATTACCAGGGAATATTTATGCCTGGCTTTCGGGCTTGGCATAATCCCTATTTCAAAGTGCCGGAAACCGGACTTCAATATGTAGATCATTGCGTAGGAAATGTCGGCTGGAACCAAATGAATCCATGGGTTGGTTTTTATCAGAATGTAATGGGCTTCCGTAATATTCTCAGCTTTGATGATAACGATATTTCAACAGAATATTCAGCGTTGATGAGTAAGGTGATGAGCAATGGGAATGGCTATGTTAAATTTCCAATTAACGAACCGGCTGAAGGAAAGAAAAAATCGCAGGTGGAAGAATACCTTGATTTTTATGCAGGTGAAGGTGTACAGCATGTAGCAATGGCAACCAATCATATTGTGGAAACAGTGATGGAATTACGCAGCCGGGGAGTTGAATTTCTGCAGGTTCCAACAACTTATTATGACGATTTGCTTGACAGGGTAGGTCATATTGATGAAGATCTGGCTCCTTTGAAAGAACTGGGTATTTTGGTTGACAGAGACAATGAAGGGTATTTACTGCAGATATTTACCAAACCTGTTGAAGACAGACCCACCCTGTTTTTTGAAATTATTCAGCGAAAAGGGGCACATAGCTTTGGTAAAGGCAATTTTAAAGCGCTGTTTGAAGCAATTGAGCGTGAACAGGAGGCAAGAGGAAATTTGTAAAATTACTGGGCAGTTTTACACCCGTTTTTAATTTACTTTTACAAATAATTTGAAATATTTTTACAAGGGTGCCGTTCTAAAGAATCCAGTATGCTCAACAAAGCCTTTTATATTTACCTCAGTTTGTTTTTTGCTTTTGCAATTACTGTAAAGGCGCAGTATTCATTTAATGATGGGCCTAAACGAAATTTAAAAGTCACCACTATTTTTACAAGGGTTGAAGATTCTTTAAAAAAAGAATTCCAGGAAAAAGGATTGCAATGGCCGATGAAGTATATGTATATGCGGGCATTCAAGCATGAAAAGCAAATGGAAGTGTGGGTAAAGAATGATTGGAGTGAAGCCTTTCAGTTGTTTAAAGTATATAAAGTTTGTGCAACCTCAGGAACCTATGGCCCCAAACGGAAGGAAGGCGACAAACAGATTCCGGAAGGATTCTATTACGTGAATGAATTTAATCCCAACAGTAATTATCATTTGGCACTTGGTTTAAACTATCCAAATGCTGCTGATGCAATACTCAGTGATCAGAACAAACCCGGAGGTGATATCTATATTCATGGTAACTGTGTTACCATTGGTTGTCTTCCGCTAACCGATTCATTAATTGAGCAGGTTTATTTTTTAGCATCTGTTGCAAAAGAACAGGGACAGGATTTTATTCCTGTACATATCTATCCAATGCGTTACGATAATAATAAAGCGCTGGAACAATTCGGCATCAAAACAAAAAATAAACAGGATGTACAGCAGTTTGCTACACAAATAAAAGATGCCTATGAGTATTTTGAGGATACACATCAATTAGCAACTGTGTTGATTGGTAAGAATGGAAACTATGTTGTTGCAACCAACCCGGAAACACCGAAAGTGCCAAGAATAAAAATTATTGAAACAAATAATGTAGCTGATCCTTATGCTGCCTGGGTATTGGAAGAGAAAGTTGACAGAGTACCTTTTTATAAAGAGGGAAATGCTGCCTTACAAAGATGGCTGTTCAATCTGAGTCAGTCACTGATTCCAATGTTAAGTGGGTACACTTCTATTTCATTGCAGGTAGAATTTATTGTAGACAAGAATGGCAATACAGCTTTGGCAAACGTTATTCGTGGAGGTTACACAGAATTAAATAGAAAGGTGAAAGAAAGATTTGAGAAAGAATTGAAATGGTCGCCTGCTACAAAAGACGGGCATCCCGTTAATACAAGATTGAAACAAAACCTGAATATTTCGGCACCGGAAGATTTGTAGACCAACAGCATTTTTTGTATTCCGGAACTTCATTTGAGAAAACCCTGCATTGAGTGGAAACCAACCATCATGAAGTTTCATCATCATATTATCCTGTATGTTATTTTGTGCACCTGCATATCAGTTGTGCATGCACAAACAGCATCCGGTATTGTGAATGCCTATTTTAAGGTAACCGATTTTGTTCCTGCTTATAATGGAGTGAGAGTTCAAAATATTACGGGTCTTACTTCGGGCGACAGGGTAATGCTTATTCAAATGAAAGGATCTGCAATTGATGAAACCAATACATCCTCTTTCGGAAATATTTCTTCAACCGGCAATGCAGGAAAGTATGAGCTTGCAACCATTTGCGGTTTTTTAAATGATACAGTTGTTTTTGAACGGGAGTTGGTGAATACATATGATTATACACAATCTGTTCAATTAATTTATGTGCCACAATTCGCCGATGTTATCATCAATGGAACCTTATTGGCTAAAGAATGGGATCCGGTAACAGGAACTGGTGGAGTAATTGCCATTGAAGCTTCAGGTACGATTACTCTCAATGCTTCTATCAGCGCAGACAGTGCGGGGTATAAAGGCGGATTATTATTTAATAATACAGTTTCCAGCAGGTGCGGAAGTGTTTCAGGTTATTATTTTTCAACGGCTCAATCAACAGATCCGGGGCTTGGCGGCGCAACAAAAGGCGAAGGGGTTGCTGCATTCATTTTAAATAAAGAAACCGGACGTGGTAAGCAGGCTAATGGCGGTGGCGGTGGTAATGTTGATAATACAGGTGGTGGTGGTGGAAGTAATTATGGTGCCGGTGGAAATGGTGGCAACAGAACAAATACATCTTTTGGAATTTGTAATGCAAACACATTTGGATATGGAGGAATCGCATTAAACTCATATGGCTATTCTTCTGTTGCTGCCAATAACCGCATTTTCATGGGTGGTGGCGGCGGCTGTGGTGAAATGAATAATACAGCGGGAACAGCTGGTGGTGATGGTGGCGGAATTATTTTTATCAAATGCAATCAGCTTATTGCAAATGGATTTTCAATTTCAGCCAACGGTGCTCAGGGAATCAATCCAATTCAGCCCGTTATTACAGAAGCTTCTGGCGATGGCGGCGGTGGAGGTGGCGGCGGAGGCGTTGTATTATTAAATGTTGGTTCATA
>JANOIQ010000624.1:0-4247 GCA_031407835.1 Chitinophagaceae bacterium | reverse complement strand
TAGTCAACTCCTTTTGGTGTTAATTTATTCTGCAAAAGAGGTTTCAGTGTAAGCAGGTTCCTTACCAAACCTTTTGCAATAGTTCCGCTTTTTTTAAAATTATTTTTGAATTTGAGGTTGTCGTAACCAACCATCAGCAATCCACGCAGAACATACAGGAGAATAAAAATCAGAATAATGGCATAAAACAATCCTTGCGTCATAGCATTAAAATTGAATGGCTTTAAATTTTATTTTCCCGCCTGTGTTGAACTCAATTGCAGGCGCAGGTATTTTCACAAATCGTAATAAATACAACGGCGCATTTACAGCAGAGGATGATTTGATACGAAACAAATCAGCATCAGGTGCCAGGTAAAATTGACGGCTTCGTTTAAAAACAGGAATATCTTTTCCTTTAATGGATAATGGATTTTTATTGCCACCAATCATTCCATCAGCACCATATCCTACTGCAATATTTGCCCATACAGGAAAGGTACTGTTCGTTTTCATAAACGAACGCAGATTTAGTGAGAGCCAGTAAGTTTGTCCATTATAATCTTTCATGAGCCTCGATGCCCATTGTTTACCCAGCAGGTTGGGATTGTATTTTGCGTAGGGCGAAAAACTTGCAGAGAACTTTAATCCGATTCTTTGCTCTCCCCATCCCTTTTGCTGGGCAGCAAACATAGCAGCACCTGAAATATTGGCCAGCATATCACCGGTTGAAAATCCCCAGCCATTCGAAAATCCATCCATCACTTCAACAATACTTAAAAAGGCAAGTGAGGTTAATGCGCCTCCAGCAATTGCTTTGTTGGAACTTACACCACTCCAGCGTAACAGATCATGCTGCATCACAGAAACATTGTAAGCAGTTGTTGCATGCCCCACTTTATCAACTATGAACCATTCCCTGTTATCATTGATGAAATGAAAGCGGCTTTTCGGAAATTTTTTATACCATAAATAATATAATCCAACAGAAGTAAGTACAAATACAACCGATTCACTCCACACTACTTTTCGTAAGCGGTCGGGCCGGTATTGATTGGAGGGGGGCAGAAAATATTGCTGGCCTTCTGCCTGCTGTGAAACAATGGCAAAAAAGAAGACCAGTAAAACAATCTGTTTTATATAGCGGTGAATGGTCATTGGTAAGTGCAAAATACGGAACTCGGTAAATAAAATCAGTTTCTGAACAATGTACTTGAAACAAATGCAAATGAATCCTACATTTGACTACCTAAAAAACTTTACCATGCAGGCAACGATTCAGGCCAATGTACAGAAATGGCTCGACGGAAATTTTGAACCATCCATTAAAGCAGAAATCAAAAAACTACAGCAGGATCATCCGGATGAACTGGCCGATTCTTTTTACCGCAACCTCGAATTTGGAACCGGTGGTTTACGTGGTATTATGGGCATAGGTACCAACCGTATGAACAAGTATACCGTTGGAATGGCCACGCAGGGTTATGCCAATTATCTCAATAACAGTTTCGGAAAAGGGAATGTAAAATGTGTGGTGGGGCATGATTGCCGCAACAACAGCCGGCTCTTTGCTGAAATCGTTGCCAATGTAATGGGAGCGAACGGAATTAAAGTGTACCTCTTTGAAGAATTACGTCCTACACCTGAACTGAGTTTTGCTATCCGTCATCTTGGTTGCCAGGGTGGTGTTGTTTGCACAGCTTCACATAATCCGAAAGAATACAATGGATACAAAGCCTATTGGGATGATGGTGGTCAATTGGTTCCACCCGATGATAAGAATGTAATTATTGAAGTGGATAAAATTCTTTCAGTTGATGATGTAAAATGGAGTGGCGGTGAAAGTAATATCACCCTCATTGGCAAAGAAATGGATGATGCCTATTTAACCATGGTTGAAGGGTTGAGTGTGTATCCTGAAGTATGCAAAGCAGAACATGATTTAAAAATTGTATATACTTCTATTCATGGTACAGGCATTACACTGGTGCCTGAAATTCTGAAACGTTTTGGTTTTACCAATGTAACCATCGTTGATGAACAGAAAGAGCCCAACGGAAATTTCCCCACTGTTGTGTATCCCAATCCCGAAGAAGCAGAAGCAATGAGTATTGGTTTAAAGAAAGCCAAAGAACTCGATGCAGATATTTTACTGGGTACTGATCCCGATAGCGACCGTGTAGGAATTGGTGTAAAAGATCTGCATGGTAACTGGGTGCTCATGAATGGTAACCAGACTGCCGTACTTGCTTTCAACTATATGATTGAAGCAAGAAAAGCAAAAGGTATTAACCAGCCCAATGATATGGTGGTGAAAACTATTGTAACAACAGAAATGATTGATACTATTGCAAAAGAAATCGGTATCAACTGTTACAATGTGCTCACCGGATTTAAATGGATTGCTGAACTTATTAAAGAAAAAGAAGGCAAAGAAAATTATATTGTTGGCGGTGAAGAAAGTTATGGCCTGATGATCGGCAGTAAGATCCGTGATAAAGATGCCATCAGTGCTGTTGCATTGCTGTGCGAAATGGCAGCTTATGAAAAGAATAAGGGCAGAAGTTTATACCAGAAGATGATTGATTTGTATGTGCAGTATGGTTTTTATAAAGAGAACCTCATTTCCATTACGAAAAAAGGAATGAACGGTCAGGCAGAAATTGCAGCCATGATGGAAGGTTACCGTACCAACACAGCAACTTCTATTAATGGTTCAGCAGTTGTACAATTACTCGATTACCAGTTACAGAAGGGGAAGAACATACAAACAGGAGAAGAGTGGACAATCAACTTACCGAAATCAAATGTGCTGCAGTTTATATTGGCTGATGGAAGTAAGATCTCTGCAAGACCGAGTGGCACTGAGCCAAAGATCAAATTCTATTTTAGTGTTCATGCTAAATTGGATAAGGCAGAGAATTTTGATGCAGTGCATCAGCAGCTGAACGACCGGATTGATGGAATTATAAGGGATATGAAATTAAAGTGATGTTAGAGGTACGATGTTATAGGCAACTCTAAACCGACACCACCAAACTATGGGAGCATGGGGAACAGCAATATCATCTAACGACACATACGCAGACATATACGATGAATTCTTCGACCTCTATAATGAAGGACAATCGGTAGAAGACATTTCAAAAAAACTAATTGCTGACAATCAAGAAACCATCAATGAGCCTGACGACAGTAACAACTTCTGGTTTGCACTTGCAAAAGCACAATGGGAATGCAAACAACTTGACACAGAGATTTTAGAAAAAGTAAGAAAGATAATTGAAACAGGTTTAGACCTAGAAGTTTGGCAACGACTTGGTGCTGACGAAAAAGATGTTAAAAAACGAAAGGTCGTTCTAGACAAATTTTTGGTTGACTTACAAACTGAAAGACCAAAAGAAAAATCAAGAAAAAAGAAACTAATCAAACAGCCACCTTTTGACAAAGGTGACTGCTTGACCTTTAAACTTGCAAATGGAAATTATGCTGGGGCAGTTGTTTTAGAAGCAATAAAGGATACAGAGTATGGACACACCCTCATTGCGACAACAAGAATAAATCAACCAACAAAACCTACAAAAACTGATTTCGAAACTGCTGAGGTTTTGATTGCTAATTATGCTAATTGGGACAACAACTTCAATATTAAATGGTACTTGCCTATTCGACATAAACAGACAGTACACTTAATTGAAAAAGTTGACACAATAGAAGTTCAAATTAGTTACGACATTAATAAATCTATGAATGGTTTTGTTGCCGACTTTGACATTTGGGTTATTCAAGTTGCAGACCAACAATTTGAATCGGAAAAAATAAAACCTAAACCAACAAATAAGCAGACAATTAAAGAGTTGACAAAAAAGAAAAGTAAATGGAAGCTTTGGTAATCACGGTGGACAGAAAAGGTGCCTATAACAGTGGTATTACTGCAAGTGGGGCTGTACTTTGAAACCTCGGGTATTGACATCACTTTACTAATGTCTTTGTTCGTCGCCTTAACAACTCTGTTTTTTATGTAAGTATTCTGTGTAAGTTGAATCCTTATCTTGCACCCGCTTATGAGACGATTTGAAGATACTTACCGCCATAAAGGGCTGCGTAAAAAGTTAGTTGATTTACTCCGCAGTAAAGGCATTACAGATGAACGGGTGCTGGAAGCCGTCAATACACTTCCCCGTCATTATTTTTTAGATACTGCTTTTGATGAAATTGCTTATGAAGACCGTGCCTTCCCCATTGATGAAGGACAAACTATTTCACAA
>JANOIQ010000033.1:0-7571 GCA_031407835.1 Chitinophagaceae bacterium | reverse complement strand
CCCCAGCCCGGCAGGCTTACATTGTCTTTTAAATGAGCATCCACTACTTTATAAAAGCTATCTGCTTTGGTGGTTAAAAATAATTCTGACGCAGCCCACAACCATTCATCGTTAAAATTCCTGTCGCCATAACCGCCGGTTACAACAGCAGGTTTATATTTTTGATTGATGGCGTTTTGATTATACTCCAGCGCAGGGTTCAGCAATGACCATTGCCATGCTTTTATACTAGCAGCAGTACAACTATCTGCAAGGCCAGGCAATTGTTTTTTAAACTGCTGTAAAATGCGGCCAGCCTGTGCCGTTACTGCTGCAAAGTCTAACGTAGCAGACGTACCTTTTTGCACTACAAATCTTTTTGCTTTGGTAACACCGGGCATAACCATACCATCAAAACTTGCATTGGTACATTTATTATACACGCCGCCATCGTTAGGGTCTTGCATGGTAAGCATCCAGCGAAGATTATAAATGGCTTCATTTAAAATATCGGGAACAGCATCCTTGCTTTCAGGAATATTGGTGTTGAGTTTTTTAAAGTATTCGGGAAAGTCTTCATAAGCACTTAAGATAGTACCCATGGTAATACCGGAGTTTACAATATACTTGTTGTAATCACCTGCATCGTACCAGCCACCGGGAGTTGAAATAATTGAGCCTTCAGGCCGTTGCGCTGTTGCAGCAGATGGATGGATGTACACCACATCATCAGCATGAAAACCGGTACGCTGCCATTTGCCTGCATACTTTTCTTCCAAAAGCATAGACGCCCGTTGAAAATAATATCCTTTCAATACAGCAATGGCTGTATTCTTATGCACATCATTTTTTATTTCAAATGGATAAGAATGATTTGCTCCGTTAACTACAATATATTTTCCGGGTTTTTCAAACGATGAAAAATCAGCTACTCTTGTTTTAGTAGATGAATAGGCTGATTGGCGCTGTTCACTTAATGCTCCTGTAAAAAAAGTATCATTCCCATTAACAGATGTGATGAAGAAATTATCAACAGAAAAATTATTGGTAACAATGGCCAGCTTGGATGCATTTGGATAAAACCCTTCCTGGTTGAGTTTTATTTCTACAGTTTTACTTTGAGAACAAGTGATACCAGATATGATTAATTGGAAAGCCGTTAAAATAGGCAGACTGTACTTATTCTTCTTTTTATTAAAAAAAAACATACCATTTTAAATTTACACATGGCTTGCCATGTAATTATTATATACAACTACCTGGTTGATACTACAATGGTTGAAGATATTAAACCATCGGCAGTTGCCGTGATACTAATTTTGCCAATTGTAGTATTAGATTGTACAACCGCCAGAGCTAAACCCTTAAAAGCTTTGCGTAGCTTGCTTTGAAAAGATTCAAGGCTTGTTTGCAATCCATTGTCGGTAGCAATAACAACCCCCTGCCCCTTTGTGGTAAACTCAATTAAGTTATTTGCATCCGGCACTACATTTCCAGCTGCATCAACAATTGTTGCGGTAATAAAAGAAAGATCATTACCATCTGCTTTGATCATATTTCTGTCGGCCGTTAAAATAACTTTTGCGGGTTTGCCGGCAGTTTTTATTTCTTTGGTTAACACAATTTTTCCATCTTTTTTAGATACTGCTTTTAAAGTACCTGATGCATATTGTACCCGCCACATTACATGCAAATCATCACCCATCTTTTTTCTTGTACCTAAAGATTTACCATTTAAAAATAATTCTACTTCATCCGCATTGCTGTAGTAAGCCCATACATCAACCGTTTTCCCTGCTGACCAGTTCCAGTGTGGTAATAAATGAAGGACTGTTTTGCTTGTCCACTCACTTTGATACATGTAATACACATCTTTCGGAAAGCCAGCTAAATCTATAATACCGAAATAAGAACTTCTTGCAGGAAAAGGATAAGGCGTGGGCTCACCCACATAATCAAACCCCGTCCAGATAAAATGTCCTGAAACATTTTTCCACTTTTTAAAAACCTTCATTGTTTCTTCATGTGTAGAACCCCATGGTGCAGATACATTATCATAAGCATTAACCGTTAAATCATCATTACAATTCTCACAGGGTTTATCCCAGCGGGAAGGCCAGCGACGAATACTATCAGAAGGAATATTATCATACTGGCCTCTTGTTTCTAAGGCAGAAACAGATTCAGTAACAATCAGAGGTTTTGTTCCCCAGCGTTGTGCAACACTATCCTTATGCCACTTTGTATGATTATAATTGTAGCCAATTAAATCAGTAACATTTGCCTGCAACAATCTGTTCCAGGGATTGATTTCATTATTGGCAGTTACCGTTGGCCTGGTTGTATCTAGGCTTTTCACGATGGCATGTAATTCTTTAAGTGCAGCCTGACCTGTGAAATCATCATCTTTCCCCCACTGTTCCGGTATTTCATTACCAATGCTCCAGATAAAAACCGATGGATGATTTCTGTCCCTTAATAACTGATCTTCCAGATCTTTCTTATGCCATTGATTCCAATCTGAACTATAATCGAATTTTGTTTTTGATTTTGCCCACACATCAAATGCTTCATCTATTACAATAAATCCCATTTTATCGCAAAGCTCCAGCAACTCAGGTGCCGGTGGATTATGAGAGGTACGGATGCCATTACAACCCATTGCTTTTAAAATTTCCAACTGTCGTTGCAATGCACGGTAATTGATTGCTGTACCAAGGCAACCTAAATCGTGATGATTGCAAACACCTTTGATTCTTACTGATTTTCCATTTAATGAAAAGCCATTGTTTACATCAAAAGAAAAATACCGAATACCAAATGATGTTTCATATTCATCCACAATCTTTCCTTTACTGTTGATGATGGTTTTTGACTTATATAAATAAGGTGCTTCGTCGCTCCATAAAATTGGATTAGCAACTAATATTTGTTGTTCTATTTCTATTATTTTTTCCAGAGAAAAAGCAGGAATTGTTTTTTTTGCTACTTCTTTTCCTGCTGCATTGTAAATAACAGTGGTTGCTGAAATGTTTTGATTATTGCCTGATAAGTTTTTAAAAGTAGTTTTAATATTTACAGTTGCCGATTGCCTGGTAACTTTTGGTGTAGTAACAAAGGTTCCCCAATTATCAACAATGACATCGCCTGTACTTACCAGCCAAACATTGCGGTAAATACCTGAACCGGAATACCAGCGGCTATTGGGTTGTTTTGAATTATCAACCTTAACAGCAATTACATTTTTAGCTGCACCAAATTTTAAATAGGGTGTAATATCATATTCAAAAGAGATATAACCATTGGGACGAAGGCCCAGATAATTGCCATTTACCCATACTTCGCTGTTACGATACACCCCATCAAAATGAATAAAAAAATGTTTGCTGCTTTGTGCAGCAGCGAGAGTAAATGTTTTGCGGTACCATCCTGTGCCACCTCTTAATGCACCACCGCCATTACCTGTTGGGCTGGCAGCATCGAAAGGTAATTCTATACTCCAGTCGTGCGGCAGGTTTAGATTTCTCCATTGACTATCATCAAAACTATTCTCTTTTGCATTACTACTATCACCGAGGTAAAATCTCCAGCTTTTATTGAAGCTGGCCTTTGTTCTTGTTTTTTCCTGCGCAGTTGCAACCGAAAAAAATACGCTTATTGAGAACACGATACATACAATTTTTTTTTTCATCTTATGCAATTGAATACTGATTGTTTAATTCATTTATAATTTTACGACCCTCGCAGAAGCAACCATTTTTCCTTCCCTGCTGTATACATTAACGATATAAATACCTTTTGTATAGACTGACATATCGCTAAACTGTATTTGATTTTCCCCTTTTATTATTTCCCTGCGTGTGACGTACAAAGTATTACCAGAAAGAGAATTGAGTTTAATTGTTACCTGCTGAGTTTTTGGAGCTTTGATATGCAGTGTTACTACATCAGCAACCGGATTTGGCATTGCATTGAGCAGCCAACCGGCACTTATAGAATTAGGAGGATTAATGGCTGAAACAAAATCCGCTTCACCATAAGCAATACCACGGCCAACCGTACTTAAATATACTCTTCCATAAACATTCATATCTCCAATTACAAACTGGCCATTGCCGGGCCCGCCATATTCATGTGCATCATCATTTACTCTTGTCCATGTTACACCTTCGTCTGTTGAACGATGAACACCCAACACTCCATTAACTGTTCCCCAGATATAAACAGTAAGATAAGTTGCTGATGCTGCAGCTTTACCAAAACCAACTGCTGAACAGGTTGTAACATTGCTGATGGAAGTAAAACTGCTTCCTGAATTGACAGATCGTTTTAACCCTCCGTTATACATTGCAAGCCACAAATGACCTTCCGATCCCGGAACTGTTCTGATTATTTTAGAACCCCATGATCCAGGCGTCCCTGTTGCAGAAAAATTAACTCCGCCATCGGTACTTACATACATGGTTCCGGTTGTATTATTGTAGGCATAAAATTTACTGGAATTAACAGGATCTGCAACAGGCACTGCATTACTAATACTTAAACCATTACACACAGACCAGTTTGTTCCATTATTGATTGACCTGTAAGTAACAGATGAGCTCTCAGGACTATGCAAAAAATAATTGCCATCAGCAGATATGGCTACTTTTCCTTTTGCACCATTGATTGAACATTCTGTCCAGTTATTACCCTGATCTGTTGTGTAAAACATTTTATCCCCTACTCTCAGAAGTTTGTTGGTATTCAGGGCTGCATAGGCAATGCCTGTAGTTGTACCCATACGTGGATTATGTATCGAAGCGTACTGACTTACATCAACATGTTTAAATCCATCGTAATCACCAATGACAGAAAACAAAGACCCACCGGGTACACTTACAATATCTAAGGGAACAGTTTCCTCTAATCCCTTTGTTTCAAATTTCCAGGTGGTTGTTGACGCTCCTACGTTATTACAAACAAAAATTCCATTGCCAGATACCACCCATGCTTCATTTGAATTGAATGGATTAAATTCAATACAACCTGCCCAGTGAATAGAATGCCCGTTGATCCATGTACATCCGTTAGCATCCATTGTAATTCCACTTCCTACCAGGTTTCTCCAGGAAGTTCCACCATCTGTGCTTAAATAAAAACGATCGCCGTAAGCAGATCCATATTGCAAAGTATACTGATTTATCGTTGATGCAATCAGTCTTAGTGGGTTATTGGGATCAACACTTATTCCACTGAAAGGAGATGTAACTCCGGATGGTGTAACATTTGTCCATACCAATGTTTGTGTATTGTATTTCCATATTTGTCCGCTTCCCGGATTCCATGGTCCTTCTTTATCAGCATAGGTAATATATATATTCCGGTCGCTTGTCATCACTGCCCGTTGCGGCATTAAAGAAGTTGGTGCGCCGGCAACAGGAGTAAACGTTGCACCCGCATCAGCACTTACATAAAAATTTGTTCCTGTATTAGAAATGCCGACGAATATTTTTTGTGTGGCATTGCCTGTTGTTCCACTGGCAGCATCAAACATAACAAAGCAGATGCCGTTATCATTTGGTGTAACGATTGTTCCTAAAGATGTAACATTATTCCATGTAACACCTGCGTCTGTACTTTTAAACAAACCATTTCTTCTTGTACCGCAGAATAAAATATTTCCGTTGTTGGGGTCAACGGCCAGCCTCTCCCCATTCTGTCTTCCCATTCCATTTCCATGTGCTTTGAATTGAGCCGAAACATCTGTTATAGAAAATGAATTGCCATTATCATTTGACCGGAGGATAGCCGTTTTCCCATTATTGAAATAAGAAGTACCCACAAGCATATACACTTTATTTGTTGCCTGCGGATCAATTGCAATAGACTCTACTCCCTGATACCCGGTTTCACTTTCACTTGTCCAGTCTAACAGAGGCATCCATTTATTCGTTGCTGCATCCCAGCGATATGCACCACCCACATCGGTTCTTGCATACATGAGGTTTTGCTGTGTTTTGCAGGTGATGATTCCTGTTACAAAACCACCACCACCCATGGCAACGTTTTTCCAGGTATAGGTTTGTGCTGTACTATTTGATATAACCGAAATCAAAATAAAAACTCCAGAAATAAACTGCCGCAATAATTTCATCACTATACTTTTACAGGTTACGAAATCTTATCCTTCAAAAATAAACACTTCATTTGTTTTATTGAACGTGATAAAAAATAAAATAGCCAGATGAAAAGTCAACTGGCCGTGTTTACGATTGATTACAAATAAAGCATTCATCATTGTCTTTTTAACCTCCCTGACTATAAAAAATCTTACTCTTTACATGAATAATGCCTGTTTGACATAATTCTTTTAACAGCATTGCACATTGAACGGTTTCTTGTATGAGTATGAATCAGTAAACTTAAAAATGCAGCCCGTAGAAACGGGCCGCCTCTCTTTTGATTATGCTATATAAAAACTAGTTACTTATTCTTACAACCCTGATATTATCAATGGCAGTTGTAACATCAGTTGATTTTACTGTACCACTGTTTACAAGAAAGAAATGAATGCTTCCTTTACCGGCAGCACCCAGCAAGGCTGTTAATGATGCTGCGGGGTCACCTGTTCCATCCTGTCCGTTTGCTTTTTTCTTGAATTTTGATAAAGGCATAACAACAGTTTGCCATCCGCTTGTTGTAAAATTACCTGCTGTACCATTATTTAACCATGGTTCATACCTTGCTACATAGGTCCAGTTATAATCTTTCAGTATATAAATACTTGCTCCGTTCCAGGCTGCTGTTACATTAATCTCAAACTTTACAGCAAACTTATCTAAGGTTTCAGAAAGGTTGGCAACAGGCACCCATTGGCTACTCTTTGTATTAAATGATCTGTTCCCGTTCCACCATCCGAAATCGCCTGCATTCAAAGCAGATGAATTCATTGTACCATAGTATCCCCGGTTATTTGGATATGTAGCTGAATTGTTGGAGCTGCCTGCTCCCCAGTCAAAGTTGCTCACATTATCCCAATTTTGAATTACGCCAGTTGTCATATCATTAAACAGAAGAATGGATGTTCCGGTTCCATAGCGGTTTACAACTGAGATTGCACCTCCCGTTGTTACTCCTGCAGGAATTGTAACGGTTAATATGCTACCTGCATTATTGGTTGTAATACCTGTTGTAACTGCAATATTTCCCGGAAAAATAACCTTGTCAATATAAAAGAAGTTATTGCCATAGATTGTTACTTTTTCGCCTGCCAATGCCATTTCATTGCTCATCGAAACGATAACAGGGGCATCGGGTTTTATCGGGAATGTATAAATGACTTCACCAAAACCAGTAACAACACGAATTGTGTTTAACTTACTTTGATCTAAAGTGGCGAATGGCATATCTGCCGGAATTTGCACAACCATACTTGTATCAGAAAAAATTCCATTATTAAATGCACCTGCATAACCATTGAAGTAAATTTGACTGGTTGATGCAAGATTAGATCCAACAATGACAACCCATTGTCCCGGGCCTGCAGATGACAAGGTAGAGTCGTTAGGATTAGGAAGATTGGCCCTTACCCTTGTAATAGTTGGCGGAGC
>JANOIQ010000614.1:0-3351 GCA_031407835.1 Chitinophagaceae bacterium | reverse complement strand
CCCTAATCTGGAAATTGAAATGCAGCGGTTGAAAGATAAGGTTGATGCCGGTGCAGAATATATTATGACGCAGATGTTTTTCGACAACAGCAAGTTTTTTGCTTTTGTAAAAACCTGCCGTGAAATGGGCATTGAAGTTCCCATCATTCCCGGGTTGAAACCATTAACAACAAAAAAACAACTTTCTGTTATTCCGAGAACCTTTCATGTGGATATACCTACCGAACTGAGCAGCGAAATCATGAAGGCCAAAACAGATGAAGATTGCAAAAAAATTGGAACCGATTGGTTGATTCAGCAATCAAAAGAACTGAAAGAGTTTGGTGTGCCGGTATTGCATTATTACACACTGGGAAGCCCTAAAGTGATTTATAATGTGGTGAAGAATGTGATTTGATGCGTTCTGAAATGATAAAAGATCATATCCTTTTAAAAAGCTTTTCGTTTTACGAAGAGCTTTTTTGTTTACAATGTTTCAGGTGCCTGGCGCCTCCACGGCGCCCTGACACCACACTCAGCTTTTCGAAGTTTTCGAGGTGTCAGGACATCGCAGATGTCAGACTCTTCCTTTTGAGCCTGTCCATTTAAAAGTTGTAATTTTAAAGGACTAAATTAAAATGTATGAGTGTAGCTGAAATGAAAGTACAAGCATTTGAAAAGCTGGCGGCTTTGAATGATGAAGCTGCTTTAAAAGAAATTCTTGAGCACCTGGATAAATTGAAACAGGGGAAAGAACAAAAATTTGAAACAGATGGTTTTTTTAAGAAGGCTTCGGAGCAGTATGGAGATGTATTGAAAAAGTTGGCCGAATGATAACGAAAGAAATCATTCTTCGTCTGCATGAGCTTTCCATAAAAGAATACGGTGGGTCTCATGGTTTGCGTGATGAAGGCTTGATGGAAAGCGCTATTGCACGCCCATATCAAACATTCGGTGGCGATGATTTATACCCAACCGCTTTTGAAAAAGCGGCTGCTATTGCAGAAAGTATGATCATTAATCATCCTTTTGTTGACGGTAACAAGCGCACTGGCTTTTTAGCAATGCTTGCTGTTTTAGATGAAGCTGATATTTTGCTTACTGCACAAAAAGATGAGATTTACTCTTTGGTGATAGATATATCTACCGGATCAAAACCATTTGAGGAGATTGTGGAATGGTTGAAGAAGAATACAAAAGATGCTGGATAGAGTAAACATCTCTTAGTACACCTGGATACGCACTGTTCTTTGCTGCAGCTTTGCTTAGAAAAAGT
The DNA here is from genome assembly GCA_031407835.1 of Chitinophagaceae bacterium. Classification (GTDB taxonomy): domain Bacteria; phylum Bacteroidota; class Bacteroidia; order Chitinophagales; family Chitinophagaceae; genus Lacibacter. The sequence goes on along the minus strand of JANOIQ010000614.1, from coordinate 2,096 downwards.
ATCAAAATTCAGTTAGTTTTTATACAGTTCATGTAGACGGTTCGTGCTTCACATTATAATTCCATTAAAGTTTGGCGAACAATTTTACACCAATTTCCTTTATAAACTCAAAATCATCAATACATCGTACACCCATGTTTTTACAGACATTTGGTATTTTAACTCTTTTGGAATTCATGGCACTGTCAATATTTTCTTTTGTAACAACAGTGGAATTCGTGTCCATGGCATGAGCAATTAACCAAGGATCTGCTAATGAACGGCCTTTGATATTGTCAACTAGGAGTCTGTGACTTGGGTCTGCTTGAAGTATTTTTTGCCAACAAGCAATTACATTTTCCGTTGGTTTGTGAATTGGAATTGTACTTCGTTTTAGCCATTTGGATAAGTCATCCTCTGTTTTGTCAGAAGTATCTGCAACTACAATTTCATTTTTAACTTCTTCTGGAATGAAAATGCGGCTTTGCTTACCTAATTCATTAAGGATATCCCAATAATCAGGACATAAGTCTGGCGAATAATATTTTTGCCATGCTTGGATGAGAACATTTGCATCAATACAGTAAATATGTTGCTGTGCACTCATCTATAGATTTGTGCTTCTAATTTGTGAAAATTATTTACTGGCGTCCCAAGTAAAAAACTAGCCTGAGTTGGTTGCACATACCCACTCCTGAGTGCATCAAGTACAACTTGCGTAAAAAGTCTGCTGTTTTTATTCAACCTCAACAAATAAGGATTTGGACCACCTGGCTTTTCCTTTTGTCTTAGTTTTAAGGCAGCTTTTTTTTCAGCTTCCCTTTTTAAGAAGGCTTGGTATTCAATTTCAGCTTCTTTTTTCAACTTTTGATATTGCTGTACTGAAATTTGGTTTAGATTCAAAGCTCTAACTAGAAAGGCGAATGAACTTACACCAAGTGTTTTAGCAGCTTTGAAAACATCCTGTGCATTTTGATAAATTGAACTATTAAAACCTAAAATATTTTCCTTCGGCATTAATGCATTTGCAGCGACTTCATTGCAAAATTTCTCTACGGGGTGGAATTTATCATTATTTTTTATTTCAGGTTCTATGTCATTTGAAATTCCTGTTTCAGCTATCCAAATGTGAGCAAGTTCATGAACTAAGGTAAATAGTTGAGGAGCATTCCAGTCATCAGAATTTACAAATACAAATGGAGCATAAGGATCGGCAATGGCAAAACCTTGTAACTCGTCAGAGTCTAATTTTAATCTTGAATGAATAAAACTTGTACGGGAAACAAAGATGCCATTTGTCTCAACTGCATCTATCCATTCTTTAATTGGGTTTTCGGTTTTATAATTTGCCGGAGCAATATTTAATGTCTTTAAAATATTTTGAGCAACAATTTCAGGGTTGTCATTAATTGTGAAACGTCCAAAAAAAGCTAATTTTTCTTCATTATCTTCTGCATAAACATCACTTATCCAAGCTTGCTTTTGCTGGATTTCTCGGATGATAAAGATTGAAGATGTTGTTAACTCTTTTGAACCTTTTTTTCTGAAATCCTGTAGTGGTTGAAAGTCTCTGGGGATATCAGGTAGAAAAAATAAAGCAAATGGACGCTTATAAGCTTTGGCTAAATTCTGAGCTTGTCTGATGGTTGGTTGACTAGTGCCTAATTCCCATTCTTTCAGCTTTTCTACTGTCACTGAAACTTTTGCAGCAGCTGTTTCCTCAGTCATTCTTGCTGATTCTCTTGCCCATTTCAGAACATTTGGTGTTATGTAAGCTTTGTCTCCCATATTTATGGAACAAATGTATGCAATATTGTTTTTGGGGAATTAAATGGATAACTTCATTAATATGAGGACTTTAATAAAAAAATAGAAAGCTTATTCTTTATAAAAAATTTCGCAAATAGAAATTTTATCTCAGCTATAGAAAGCCAAGAAAAGTAAAAAACCTATTTCATCATCCCCTTCACCACCGTTTCATTCACCTTTACCGGGTATTTCTTTTTCAGCTGACTGATCCACTGTTCTTCAAGCAACAACTGGTAATCGTTAATCACCAAACCTTTGGCTTCATCAAAGCTGCGCTGGTCTTCTGTATTATACACTTTAACGATATA
>JANOIQ010000613.1:0-1526 GCA_031407835.1 Chitinophagaceae bacterium | reverse complement strand
CCCTAATCTGGAAATTGAAATGCAGCGGTTGAAAGATAAGGTTGATGCCGGTGCAGAATATATTATGACGCAGATGTTTTTCGACAACAGCAAGTTTTTTGCTTTTGTAAAAACCTGCCGTGAAATGGGCATTGAAGTTCCTATCATTCCGGGGTTGAAACCATTAACAACAAAAAAACAACTTTCTGTTATTCCGAGAACCTTTCATGTGGATATACCTACCGAACTGAGCAGTGAAATCATGAAGGCCAAAACAGATGAAGATTGCAAAAAAATTGGAACCGATTGGTTGATTCAGCAATCAAAAGAACTGAAAGAGTTTGGTGTTCCCGTATTGCATTATTATACACTGGGAAGCCCTAAAATAATTTATAATGTGGTGAAGAATGTGATTTGATGCGTTCTGAAATTATAAAGATCATATACTTTTAAAAAGCTTTTCGTTTTACGAAGAGCTTTTTTGTTTACAATGTTTCAGGTGTCTGGCGCCTCCACGGCGTCCTGACACCACACTCACCTTTTCGGAGTTTTCCAGGTGTCAGGACATCGCAGATGTCAGACTCTTCCTTTTGAGCCTGTCCATTTAAAAGTTGTAATTTTAAAGAACTAAATTAAAATGTATGAGTGTAGCTGAAATGAAAGTAAAAGCATTTGAAAAGCTGGCAGCTTTAAATGATGAAGCTGGTTTGAAAGAAATTCTTGAGCACCTCGATAAATTGAAACCGGGGGAAGAAAAGAAATTTGAAACGGATGCTTTTTTTAAGAAAGCTTCGGAGCAGTATGGGGATGTATTGAAAAAGTTAGCCGAATGATTACGAAAGAAATCATTCTTCGTTTGCATGAGCTTTCTATAAAAGAATACGGCGGGTCTTATGGCTTGCGAGATGAGGGACTGATGGAAAGTGCTGTTGCCCGCCCTTATCAAGCATTCGGTGGAGAAGATTTATACCCCACCGCTTTTGAAAAAGCGGCTGCTATTGCAGAAATGCAATTATTTTATAAGTGCCTATTCTGTTTTTAGTCATTGTCAAACTCATTACTAAATTCTTTTTGTTTTGCCCAAGCCGAAAAATTGTGTCCTATTAAACATTTTCGAACTGTCAAACTTGCTTTTCTTTGTCTATACAAGTTGATTTTGTAAAAGTTCTTTTTTCTGTCGTTGATTTTAGTTGTGCAGTTTGTCGGCATTACGCCCAACTCGAATGTATGCGAAAGCCCGCAGGCTTCAAAACTTAAAATATTTTTTTAAGAGGCTTTACAAGGAGTGCTTTAATAAAAAACTTTTACAAATACAACTTTCAAAGCAGAAAATACCTAAAAAGCAGCACTTATTGTATTTACAGCCAACAACTAAAAACTTACTTCACCATCCCCTTCACCACCGCTTCATTCACCTTTACCGGGTATTTCTTTTTCAGCTGACTGATCCACTGTTCTTCAAGCAACAACTGGTAATCGTTAATCACCAAACCTTTGGCTTCATCAAAGCTGCGCTGGTCTTCTGTATTATACACTTTAACGATATA
>JANOIQ010000601.1:0-6085 GCA_031407835.1 Chitinophagaceae bacterium | reverse complement strand
TTTTTAAAGGCACAGGAAGATACTTCGTTTACCATGACATGGGTGGCGAAGGGTGCTGATATGTCGGCAGCACATGATCTTGGTTTTACCTATGGTGTTTATACGGTGAAGACAAAGGATACAACGATGATGGGCACTTATTTATCGATTTGGAGAAAACAGAAAGATGGGAAGTGGAAGTTTGTGTTGGATACGGGGAACCAGGGGACGGGGGAGAAGAATGAGGAATAAGAAATGAGAAATGAAAAATGAGGAAGTCAGGGCTAAGAGTTTGAAAGAGGGGGGAAAGAGATAAAGGAGGGAAAGGCAGAAGGATGGCAAGATTATTGGAAATAAGGGAGAGGAAATGAGGAATAGGGAATTAGGAATGAGGAATTAGGAATGAAAAATAAGGAATGAGAAAGTGCGGAATGGTTTTCAAGTTTGTATTTCTTTGCGACTTAGCATCTTAGCGGTAAATAAAGATTCAAATACATGAACAATCAAAAAAATATCGCCCTTGTTACGGGCGGGTACAGCGGTGAGGCGGTGATCTCATACAAAAGCGCCAAAACCATTTACAATCATTTAGACAAGCAGAAATACAATGTATTCTTAATTGATATTTCCAAAGATGGCTGGTGGTATACCGATGCTCATGATCATAAACAACTGGTTGATAAAAATGATTTTACCGTAAAGGTGGATGGTGAGAAAGTGCATTTTGATTGTGTGTTCATTGGTATGCATGGCACGCCGGGAGAGGATGGAAAACTGCAGGGTTATTTTGATGTGCTGGGTCTTCCGTACACTTCCTGCAGTGCTGCAACTTCAGCAATAACTTTCAACAAACGGTATACTGTTGCCATAGCTGCTTTTGCAGGCATCAATGTTGCAAAGAGTGTACACCTGTTCGAACATCAGTCTATTGATGCAAACAGTATTCATTTAAAATTTCCCGTGTTTGTTAAACCTAATAATGGTGGCAGCAGTATTGGCATGAGCAAGGTGAGTAAACAGGAAGATCTTGCATCTGCCATTGATAAAGCATTTATTGAAGATGACCAGGTGCTGGTGGAAGAAATGATTTCAGGCCGGGAATTTACCATTGGTGTTTTTAAAAGTAAAGGCGAAATTATTGCCATGCCAATGACAGAGGTAAAAGCCGATCCTGATATGGAGTTTTTTGATTTTGTGGCGAAGTATCATGGTAAGAGCACAGAGGTAACTCCGGCTGAAGCAAGTGATGAAATTTATCAGAAAGTAAGTGCGGCGGCAAAGAAAGTATATGCAGTATTTAATTGCGGTGGTGTGGTGCGGATCGACTTCATCTACAATGAAGAAAAGAATGAACCGTTTATGTTAGAGATTAATACTATTCCGGGACAAACGGATGCCAGCATTGTTCCGCAGCAGGTAAGGGCCATGGGCTGGGAACTGGAAGAATTTTATTCGGCACTGGTGGAAGATGCTTTGGCAAAACACACATCTTAATATTATTACCGATATTCGGCAACCAAATTCAATTTCTGTGTTTCAATCAATCACAAATCGTTCTTTCTGGTTAAACCTGCTCATTGCTATTGCATTGGGTCTTACTATTTTCTTTGTGTTCTTCCTGTTGCTCGATAAGATTACACAGCATGGAGATTATATCAAAGTGCCGGAAATCAAAGGAAAAAATATTGAAGAGGCAAAGAAATTACTGGAGTCGCAGGGCTTCCAGGTGCAGGTACAGGATAGTGTGTACTTCGACAGTTTACCGAAACTTTCTGTTGTAAAACAATCACCTGCCCCCAATGAAATGGTGAAGGTGAACCGTACTGTTTATTTAACGGTGAACCGTGCAGAAGCACCCATGGTTACTCTTCCCAACTTTGTTGGTCAAACTTACCGAAGTGTGTTGTTACAGTTAAATACATTGGGATTGAAATTCGGTGATACAACATCCCGTCCCGATTTTGCAGTTGGTTCTGTACTGGAACAACTATATAAAGGAAATATCATTGCACCGGGAACAAGGATCCCGATGGGAAGCCGTATCAGTTTTGTATTGGGAGGCGGCATCAAACAGCATGAAATGCTGGTACCCGATTTACTGGGGATGACGTTTGCTGAAGCCAAAGTGTTTTTAGAAAGTAATGAATTGTTGCTGGGTGCAGTAATAGTGGATGGTCCGGTGGGTGATAGCTCTGGTGCTTATGTCATCAGGCAGAGTCCGCCGAGAAGAGATGATGAAGGCAGGCCGATCCGCATTCGTGGTGGTCAGCTGATGGATCTGTACATCAGTATGGATAAATCGAAGATGGATACAACACAAAGACCCAAAGCGGTGATGCAGAAAACAGAAAATGAATATTAAAACCATCAAGTATGCGAACAATAACTGTTGAAGAGTTAAAGGCAAGAATTGATGCCGGCGAACAATTGAATATTGTAGATGTTCGTGAGCCAAATGAACATGAAGAATTTAATATCGGGGGCATCCTTCATCCATTGGGAAATATCCGCAATATGGATGTGGAAGTAATTGAAAAGTTAAAAGACCAGGAAGTAATCTTCTATTGCCGCAGTGGTAACCGCAGCGGACAGGCCTGTATGTTTGCAGAAACATTAGGCTTTGAAAATGTAGTAAATGTAACAGGTGGTATGCTGGCGTGGAGAGAGAAGTTTGGAGGGTAGTTTCAACACAGAGGATAGGAGGAAAGGAGTAACACAGAGGAAAAATAGTTTGGTGAGGCTTGCAGAAGTGCTCACCTTTTTTATGTTGTAATGTGCCGGAGGGACAAGTGTCTGGTAACAAGCTAATAAGAAGTATGAAACGTTCCGAAGGAACATGTGATGCTTTCATTAAAGATTCAACCTATGAGATGTACCTACGGTACAGGGTTTAACACAGAGGAGTGGAGGAACAGAGTAACACAGAGAAGAAAATAGTTTGGTGAGGCTTGCAGAAGTGATCACCATTTTTATGTTATGATGTTCCGGAGGGACATGTAATGGGTTGGAAAGCAAAGTAAGCATGAAACGTTCCGAAGGAACCTGTGATGCTCCTATTAAAGATTCAACCTATGAGATGTACCTACGGAACAGGGTTTAACACAGAGGATTGGAGGAAAGGAGTAACACAAAGAAGAAAATAGTTTGGTGAGGCTTGAAAAAGTGCTCACCTTTTTTATGTTATGATGTCCCGTAGGACATGTAATGGGTTAGAAAGCAAAGTAAGCATGAAACGTTCCGAAGGAACGTGTGATGCTTTCATTAAAGATTCAACCTATGAGATGTACCTACGGTACAGGGTTCAACACAGAGGAGTGGAGGAACAGAGTAACACAGAGGAAAAATAGTTTGGTGAGGCTTGCAGAAGTGCTCACCATTTTTATATTGTGATGTCCCGGAGGGACATGTAATGGGTTAGAAAGCAAAGTAAGCATGAAACGTTCCGAAGGAACCTGTGATGCTCCCGTTAAAGATTCAACCTATGAGATGTACCGATGGTACAGGGTTTAACACAGAGAAGTGGAGGAACAGAGTAACACAGAGAACAAAATAGTTTGGTGAGGCTTGAAAAAGTGCTCTCATTTTTTTTGTTATTATGTCCCGTAGGGACAAACTGTTTATAGAAAAAAATATAAAAGAATAAACCGTTCCGTAGGAACGACCTGTTGTAGATGATGTTTAACACAGAGGGGAGGAGGAAAGAAGAAACGCAGAGAAGAAATATTTAAAGAGGTGATCGTTTAAAGGATCACCTCTTTCTTTTATCAGAGTTTTATATTGATACCGGCAAGGAAATTTCTTCCTGCCATGGGGTAATAAAAATTCTCTGTAATGGTTTGTGCATTGTAGATATAGCTGAAGGTATATCCATTGGCTTCATATAATTTATTCCAGACATTGCTGAGTTGGAAAACCAAATTGATTTCTTTGATTTTCTTTAAACGGATACCATAACTCAACCGCAGATCAGAAACAAAGAAGGGATCAATGCTTCTTGCTTTAGTACCTGTGTTATCCATGTATTGCCGGGATACATATTTGTTCAGCAAACTGATTTCTCCATTCTTCACCGGAATAAAGTTGAAGGTAATTCCTGCAACAGTAGAAGGTGAAAAGGAGAGGGGCGCTGAAGAAAACTTATTTTCTTTTTGTCCGCCATTATCATAATCATCTATAAACTCAGTAAAGTTTACAATGCGGTTGCTGCTTAATGTTAAGTTGGCTGCTGCATTAAACCATGCAATTGGTTTTACAGTTGCCTGCAGTTCAACACCTGCACGGTAGCTCTTGGGTACATTGGTTCTTGTGTATGCACCTACATCATTGATACGACCCGTTAACACCAGTTGATTTTTGTAATTCATGTAATAGCCTGTAACACTCCAGCTGTGCATGTTTGCACGGCGTTCGATGTTTACTTCAAAATCATACATGGTTTCATATTTGGGTTGCTGATTTGCACCTGCTTCAAAATCTTCACGATTGGGTTCTTTGTTTCCAACGCTGAACGATGCAAACCCAAGCCATCCTTTTGTATCGGCATACGACAAGCCAATTTTCGGATTGAAGAAATTGAATTGATTATCGAGTTTCAAGGTTGGTGTTTTGCGAAAACCATTGATGGTATGTGTTACAGAACGGAACTGCAGATCTGCAAATGTTTCCCATCTTGTTGCAATGCGGCGCTGGTATTTTGTATAAATGGAAAAATCATTTTTAAATGCATTCAAATCATACCATTTATAATCTTTCGGTACAGCCACATCGCTCCAGATGATTTTTCCATAGTGTAAACCTTTGTAACGGGTATAAGCCCCGCCAATGGTTAACTGGTCCTTGTCTTTTTTGTATTGAGCAGAAAAAATTGTTCCGTAAAACCAGTTGTTAAGCCAGAGCTGACGGATAAGATCACCAGCACCTGCGCTGCTTAAACCATAATCGGCAAGATCTTCCTGGTATTTATATTCTTCATAATAACCACGGCCTCTTGTTAAGAAAAAAGCTGCATTGAAGTTCCATTGTTTGTTCAGCTCATGATTGAAGAACAGTTGATAATGATCCTGCTGATAATTATCTGTTTGATTTTTATAGGTGAACACATTGTAGGTTCTGTTATTGCTCTTATCAAACAGGTTCAGTGAATCGGCCGTTGTTGGATAACTGTTGTTCCAGTAATGCTCCATCAGTTTTGTATCGTTGCGGTGTAACTTGTGTTCAGGAATACCATTCCACGACTGGTAGGTTTTTTCTTTTCCGGTGATTGCATTAAAACGGATGGATGTTTTGTTGTTGATATAAGCTGTTGAGAAATACAAAGAACTGAGATTGGATGCACCTCTGTCGATAAATCCATCACTGTTGATAAACGATAATCTTGCATCAACAGTAAAATGATTACCCATCAAACCACTTCCTGCTTTAATGGTTTGTCGCCACGTGTTGAAACTGCCGAAGCCATTGTTCAGTTCAGCATAAGGCTTTTCATTAAACTCATTTGTACTTAAATTTAAGGTTGCGCCAAATGCACCTGCTCCGTTTGAGGACGTGCCAACACCTCTTTGAATCTGGATTGAACTTACTGAAGAAGAAAAATCAGGAAGGTTTACAAAAAACAAACCCTGACTTTCGGGATCATTAAACGGAATGCCATTCAACGTCATGTTGATTCTTGTTGCATCTGTACCACGGATGCGGATGCCGGTGTAACCGATTCCATTACCTGCATCTGAGTTCACCACTACGGATGGAGTTTGATTCACGATAAAAGGAAGGTCCTGCCCGAGATTTACTTTCTCAATTTCTTTTTTATTGAGATTGGTTTTGCTGAAGGGCGTGCGGTCACCGGCACGGATGGCGGTTACTTCAATGGGTTTTAAAAACAGTTTGTGCTGTTCCAGTAAAAAGCTGAGGGTTGTTTCTTTGTCGGATACTTCAATTACCTGTTCCCATGTTTTGTACCCTACACTGCTGATGCGGATCCGGTAGGTTCCTTTTTTTGCAAGTCCAGTGTTGAATACACCAGAACTGTTGGTTTGTGTAACTGCAGATTGATTAATTTCTACAGTTGCATTTTCAAGTGGAGATTCTGTTTCTCCATCATTGACTT
>JANOIQ010000456.1:0-2815 GCA_031407835.1 Chitinophagaceae bacterium | reverse complement strand
GCAATGGATCGACAGTTTACAGTATGGCAATAAGAATATCAGTGGCCCGGTTGATTCATTCTGGATCAACAATACGCTGAAAATTTCACCTGATGAGCAATTAGGGTTGGTAAAACGATTATATTTTGAACAACTGCCTTTTCAGAAACGCACCCAGCAGGTTGTTCGTAAAGTAATGTTGATGGAAGATAACAGTTTGTATAAACTCAGTTATAAAACAGGTTGGGGCTTTAATGAAAAAGGTGAGAATATTGGCTGGGTGGTAGGATGGATTGAAGAAAACCGACATCCTTATTTCTTTGTATTACTTGTTCAAACTCCTGATAAAGATTACCCTATGTTTAAAAACAGGATGGAACTGCTGAAAGCAATTCTGAAGCATTATGAGTTTATGGAAGGGAAGAAATAATTATTTCACCGCTAAAACACAAAGACGCTAAGTAATGCAGAATCACAGCTTCTTTGTTTTTCTTTTGCGCCTTAGTGCCTTTGCGGTTCCATTCTGGCTTAACTTTTGTTTAAAAGCACCTGTACTCATAATCTTGTATCTTGTAATCTGAAACTGTAACCTTGTTTTCCTTTGCACATATCGAATATCTGTTATTGCTGGTATTACTCATTCCTGCAGTGATTTTCTTTGTGCTTAACCGCAGATGGAAAAAGAAAACAAAAAAGAAGATTGGTGATGAACAGCTGGTGAACCTGTTAACTGCCAATCATTCAACAAAGAAATTCTCAACAAAATTTTACATCATTCTTGCAGCCATGGCTTTTACTGCTTTGGGTGCAGCCAATCTGCGCCGAGCAGGTAAGGCTGAGGATGTAAACCGCAAAGGAAGGGATATAATCATCACCATGGATGTAAGCAAGAGTATGCTGGCTGATGATATTAAACCCAACCGGCTTGAAAAATCAAAACAATTCGTCAGTAAATTATTAGAGCGGTTGCCCGACGATAGGATTGCATTAATATGGTTTGCAGGCAAAGCTTATCTGCCAATGCCATTAACGGCCGATCAGGGTGCTGCTAATCTTTTTGTACAATCTGCAGTTCCTGATGCTGTGCCCACACAGGGAACAGTAATTGGTGAAGCATTACGATTGGCTACAGAAAGTTTCCCGCAGCAGGGCAAACGTTATAAAGTGGTATTACTGTTAACGGATGGAGAAGATCATGATGAATCAGCCGTAACAATGGCAAAGCAATTAAAAGACCGGGGCATCCTGTTAATTGCAATCGGACTTGGAACGGTTGAAGGAAGTCCTATTACCGAACCGGGAACAACTGAATACAAGAAAGATAAGAACGGACAAACTGTTGTAACAAAACTCAACGAAGTTTTATTAAAACAAATGGCTGCTGTTAATGGCGGCTTGTACGGTAATATGCAGAACTCAGATGCGTTGCTGCAAGAAGTAACAGCAGTAATTGATCAGCTCGAAAAGAAAGGTATTGACGGCGAAGTAAGTAATACCAACTACAATAATTATTTTATCTGGTTCCTTGCCATGGCTTTATTATTACTCACCATTGAAACAGTTATCAGCGAACGGAAAGCAGCATGAAATTTTTTCTGACCATATTATCTATTTTCATATCCGCAATTGCCTTTGCCCAAAATGGGGAAGTGGTAAAGGGCAACCGTTATTTTAAGGATGGGAACTATGATAAAGCAGAAGAGTCTTATCTCAAGGCCATCAACAAAAAGCCAAATACTGTTGCACAGTTCAATTTGGGTAATACTTTATACAAAAAAGAAAAAACAGAAGATGCCATCAAGTCATTTGATGAAGCATCAGCAAATGCAACCGAGCCGGAAATGAAAGCAAAGGCTTTGTACAATAAAGGAGTTTTGTATCATAAAGGCAATAAACTTACCGAAGCCATTACTGCTTATAAAGAAGCGCTGCGTTTAACTCCGGATGATGCAGAAATCAGAAAAAACCTTCAACTGGCTTTAAGAGCAAAAAAGCAACAGGAACCGCAGGAAAATAAAAAGAATAAGCCGAAGGAACAAAAGCAAAAAGAAGAGAAGAAAGAAAAAGAACAGCCGCAGCAGCCGAAACCTCAGAAAAGTAAACTCAGCAAAAAACAGGCTGAGCAATACCTCAAAGCCCTTGAACAAAAAGAAAAACAGCTCCAGGAAAAAATGCAGAAGAAAACCGGCGTTCCGAATCAGCCGGAGAAAGACTGGTAAACAATTTGAAGATTAAATGATTTGAAAATTTGAAGATTAATCAACCTCCTTTACTCAACCTAACTCGTGTTTCTTTGTTAAATTTGCTAAAAGAACAATGACAGACTGTATTGTTCATTTTCAAATTAAGCAATTTTCAAATCTCCAAATTGATGTTTCTCTATACTCCTTCTTTAACTGATTATAAACGACTGCCCACAAAAGAAGTAAAAGTGGGTGATCTGCTGCTCGGCAATTTTAATCCTATCCGGGTTCAAACAATGACGACAACTGATACGATGGATACCATTGCAACAGTTGAACAGAGTATCCGTTGCATTGAAGCAGGTGCAGAATTGATTCGTATTACAGCTCCATCAAAAAAAGAAGCGGAGAATTTGCTCAACATCAAAAATGAATTACGCAAACGGGGCTATAACACACCGTTAGTTGCTGATATACATTTCACACCCAATGCGGCTGAAGTTGCTGCAAGGATTATTGAAAAGGTGAGAGTGAATCCCGGCAACTATGTTGATAAGAAAAAATTTGAGCAGATTGATTATACCGATGCAGAATATCTTGAAGAGATTGAACGCATCCGTGAACGCTTTACTCCATTGGTAAAAATTTGTAAA
>JANOIQ010000445.1:0-2846 GCA_031407835.1 Chitinophagaceae bacterium | reverse complement strand
TGCAAAAATTTTAGGTATTGTACCCGATGATGACTGGATGAATGTGGCTAACAATATTCCCATTCTGAAATTTCCTGATGGCGTTACAAAGGAACATGCAACCTATAACGGTGAGGGAATTAAACAGGCCGATGTGAATTTACTTTCCTATCCATTAAAAGAAGTTAAAGATCCTGCTGCCATAAAAAGAGATCTTGAATATTATGAAAAGCGTGTTCCTAATGAAGGAACACCGGCTATGACGCAGGCAGTGTTTACAACAATCTATGCAAGGCTGGGAAATGCAGAGAAAGCATTTCTTTGGTTCCAAGATGCATATGTTCCTAATCTCCTTCCACCGTTCCGTGTAATTGCAGAAACGAAGGCAGGAACCAATCCTTATTTTGCAACAGGTGCCGGCGGTATTTTACAAAGCGTACTGATGGGTTTTGGCGGGTTGGAAATTACCCCTTTGGGAATCATCCAGATCAAAACAGTTTTACCGAAGCAATGGAAAAGTTTAACCATCACAGGTGTTGGAGTGCAGAAAAAGACCTTTGTGAATAAGCAATGAGTTACACAAAGGACACCAAGGGGCACAAAGCACACAGAGGTTTCTTCGTGCCCTTAGTGAAACAACTTTGTGTTCTTAGTGTAACAATTCTCAACTATTTTAATCAGGGTTAGATAAAGAATACACCGAGTTCCCTTGTAATGTTGGTGGAAAATATTTATTTTCTTTATGTATCAAAAACTAACTTATGACTGAAAATGAAATTGCCAAAGAGGTTGTTGACTCTGCGATCAAAATTCACAGAGCACTTGGACCGGGTCTTTTAGAAAAGGCTTATGAAGAATGCCTGGCTTTTGAACTTAGGAAAAGAGGATTACATGTTGATCAGCAAAAAGGGCTTCCTTTAACGTATGAAGAAGTTTACCTGGAAGTTGGATATAGAGTAGATTTAATAGTAGAACATAAGTTTATTGTAGAAATTAAATCAGTAAGGGCACTACAGGATAATGACACTGCACAGGTTTTAACATACCTCAGGTTATCAGGGTGCAAACTGGGGTTACTGATTAATTTTAATGTTGTTTTATTAAAAAATGGGATTAAACGATTAGTACTTGGACAGTTGCACGAAGAATGAGTTGCAGCCAAACCCGTAAACGATAGTTTGAATACGGGTAAACAATCAATTTTGCCCTGAAATTCAGTCACTTCAACCGTTTGCAGAAAATATTTCCTGCCTTATTTGTTCTCAAATCCGCAGAATTATTCTAAATTTCACTTTCAAACCAACTGCTTTTGCGAATTCTTGCTGCCATATTCTTCCTCACTGTATTACTATTCAACTGGTTTGGTTACCGCATTGTAATGGATTATGTGCAACAGCAACAAACCACTCATTTTGAGCTAAAGCTTGATAACAAAGAATACGATCCTTCTTCTTTAATTGAAATACGGGTTCCGGTTACTCTCCCTTACCAAACGGATTGGAATGAATTTGAACGGGTAGATGGCGAAATAGAATTCAACGGAATGCACTATAAATATGTAGAACGGAAACTCGAAGCAGGTGAAATGATTTATAAATGTATTCCCGATAAAGACAAGGCGCAGATGCTGAATGCCCGTGAAAATTTCTTTAAGTTGGTGAACGATCTGCAAACACAATCTTCGAATAACAAATCAGGCACTGCACCAACTCATACTTACAAAACATTCAGTTTTGATTATTGTGAAAAACTAAATTCCTGGTCTTTCAATCAACTGGAAATAAAACAATCCCTTTGTTTTATTGATGCAACTCAGTCTTTGCTTACTGCAATGGTACTTACACCAGAGCAGCCTCCCGAAGCATAAGTTTTCATCATTGCGTTTTTAAGAACTGATATGCCCATCAGCTTCTTTCTTTTATTTTTTACTATTTATTATTTCTCATGAAGAATGTATTATTCATTGCTGTTATCAGTATGCTGATGATTGCCTGTAAACCTCAGGGTGATTATAAGGTATTTACCAATGACCCGATTCTCTACAGTAAAACTGTAAAAAAGCTCAACAACATTGTGCTGGAAAATAATTTTCCTCCTATGATTGGTGCACGTAATTATGTGTATGCAAATATTGCCGCATTTGAATGCGTTGCAGCAGGCGATCCGGCTTATCAATCACTCAGCGGGCAGATCAAACATATGCCGGCTATGCCAAAACCCGACACATCAAAACAAATCGATTTTTCACTGGCAGCCCTGCTTGCGTTTACAAAAGTTGGCAATGCCGTTACATTCCCTGAAGGAAGCTTAATGGATTATTACAATGAAGTAAAACGAAAAGCCGATTCATCAGGCATACCGGAAGATGTGCTGGAAAATACAATAGCTTTTTCTGATACGATTGTTGCCAGTATCTTAAAATGGAGTAAGGGGGATCATTATGCCGCAACACGTGGAGCAGAAAAATATACGGTGAAAGACGAAGAGGGCAGATGGGTTCCTACACCACCCATGTATGCAACGGGTGTTGAACCGCATTGGAGCGAGATCAGGCCAATGGTTCTTGACAGTTCTTCCATGTTTGCTATTCCACGTCCGCCAAAGTTTGATGTGAAGAATAAAAACAGTGTGTTTTACAAAGCCATGATGGAAGTAAAAAATACCGGCGACAGTTTAACAGAAGAACAAAAGCATATTGCTGATTTCTGGGATGATAATCCATTCACTATGCATGTAAGCGGACATGTGATGTTTGCCACCAAGAAATTTTCACCTCCCGGTCACTGGCTGAATATTGTTGGTATTGCAGCGAAGACAGCTAAAGCAGATTTCAATATGACCGTTGCTGCTTATACATTAACCTCAAT
>JANOIQ010000068.1:0-1911 GCA_031407835.1 Chitinophagaceae bacterium | reverse complement strand
CCGGTGAGGATGGCCACCGAGGTTCTGTTTTTGCGGATGACAGAAGGGTAGCGGCCAAAATAATAATCGAAGTAACGGGCACTGTTATTACTGCCGGTGGCAATATAGGCATCGCAATCTTTGAGCATGGCTGCAAAGCTTACATGGTTCTTCATATCGGGATTCCATTCCGTCATTTTTTCTGCCAGATGTTTGAGCAGGAATTCATCTTTACCGGAAAGTTTGATGAGTTGTTTGTGTCCGCTGATGAACACACATAAAAAATCATGAAAGCCAACTAATGGAATATTACCGGCCATGATGATGCCAACTGTTTTGGGAATGATGTTATCATCGAGATGATAGTGGTCAGTCCACTGCAATAATTTTTGATGATCTAAAAATTCGGTGGCAATGGTTTTAGCTGCGAGTTGGGTGTATTGATGGGTAAACCAGTTGTTGTGCTGTAAGGCTTTTTCCTGAATATTTTGCCAACCTTCGTCAGTGCCCGACATATATTGTTGCAGTTGTTCTAAAATTTCTAATCTTTCTTGTAAGTTCATTCAACTGTTTATTTTACATTTGAGCAGCAAAAGTAATTGAATCTGGTGCCGGCTGTGCAGATAATAATTGTAAAGCTGATGCCTTCGCCAAGGCTGCAGCATCGGATGGAAGAAATAAATTAACTTACGTACTTTAAAGATAAAATTCTAAAATTTCAAAGATCATGGCTATTAAAATTACAGACGAATGTATCAACTGCGGGGCCTGCGAACCTGAGTGCCCGAACAATGCAATTTATGAAGGTGGTGTTGAATGGGCTGTTGCCGACGGAACTACCGTAAAAGGAATGTACACATTGATTGACGGAACTATTGTTGATGCGGATGCAAAGAATGCACCTCTGGCAATGGACGTTTATTATATTACTCCCAACAAATGCACCGAGTGCCAGGGTTTTCATGAAGAACCACAGTGTGCCAGTGTTTGTCCGGTTGATTGCTGCGTACCTGATGAGGCTTATGTTGAAACAGTGGAGCAATTAATGCAAAGAAAGGCTGCGCTGCACAATTAACTTTATCCTTGCAGCTAAAGCAACAAGGCCGGATAATCCGACTTGGGACTTGGTTAGGGCTTCGCCGGATAATCCAACTTCGCCAAGGCTTCGTCGGATAATCCAACTTCGCTAAAGCTTCGTCGGATAAAAAAAAAGGTGGATAATTATTTCAATAATTTGTTGATAAAACAATCTGCTTTAAGTAACTTAACAGCAGCAATTGAAAACAAACATTTTTTTCACGATGGATGAGTTCCCGTAAGGACGATTCCAGAATACGGCGGGTGATATTTCCCGTTACAAAAAAGGTGAAGGCTTGAAAACCTTCACCTTGCTTTTTTATACAGGTCTGTACAGTTCTGCCGCTGTTAAATTGCTTTGAATGTACAGGCAACTCCTCCCTAAAATTTACGCTGAATCATTATCTTGCATGCATGCGGAAGAATTTACTTTTTTCATCGAATGCCAAAGCCTTAGCGACGGCATTTTTTCTGATAGCAGCAGTGCTTTTTACCGGTTGCGGATTTTTTGAGGAGAAACCGGTTGATCGCCTGGTGGTGAAAAAAGATGCGGATACTGAAACGGCGATACAGGAAATGGTGGATACAGATAACGCTTTTTCAGAAGCCAGCGCTAAGGACGGGATGAAAAAAGCTTTCCTTGAATATGTGGCGGATGATGCGGTATTACTCCGCCCGGGTTATTTACCGATTGTGGAGGGAGATGTGATTCAATTTTTAAAGGCACAGGAAGATACTTCGTTTACCATGACATGGGTGGCGAAGGGTGCTGATATGTCGGCAGCACATGATCTTGGTTTTACCTATGGTGTTTATACGGTGAAGACAAAGGATACAACGATGATGGGCACTTAT
>JANOIQ010000355.1:0-18384 GCA_031407835.1 Chitinophagaceae bacterium | reverse complement strand
ACATAGCGTCCGTTATTAGGGTTATTGGTTGCGTCAATTGCAGTACTAATTCCTGTAAGTTCTGTCCATGTACTTGTTGTAACATTCGGTGCATCAATGGTACGGAACAATCGATTGTAGTTGATGTAGTATAAATCGTTTGTATTGCTTGGGTTTAGTTTAAAATTGGTCACAAATTCACCAAATTCATTTGTTCCACCGCCCGGTGTAGCTGTTAAACCAATAGGCCTGATCAGCACTCCTGAATTAATATTAGGTAGATTTATTCGCCTGATTGTGCCTAATTGTGAGGAGCCATACATTAATTGCGAACCTCCTGAATTGGGCGCAAGCCCAACAGCTCCGCCATCACCCGAAAGAGCAGGGAAAATAAAACGATGATTATTACTGTCGTTCGGAACTGTACCCAAAATGCCCACCCTGTCTCTCAACCATGTTCCGTTATCCTGCAAACCGCCAGCAAAGTTGTTACGACCAGCTCCCGGATCAATAGCCACATAATAATACTGGAAGGTTTGATAATTTGGAACCATTGTATAAGCAACGGTAGCTGCCTGGATATTGGTTGTTAAGGAAAGACCACCATCATGCGATGAAATCATTTCATTTGGATTGTCGGATCTAAATGCAACAATATGCTGATCGGGATGGTGATTTAGGTAAAGAAAAGTTGCAGTAGTGGGGTTCGCATCACCATAACCTCCAATCCATGTTGTATTTCCCGTTGTACTAAAGCCATCTGTTGAGCGGAACAAATTCACACCTCCAAGAATAACAAAATTGGGATTATCAGGTTTTACGGCTACAAACATATCATATCCCTCCTGGGTAGAAAATGTACCAACTGTGCCTCCAAAATCAGGGATGTTGATGCTTCTGTTGCTCCATGTATTCGTTGATAAATCTGCTCTGTAAAGGTCAGCGTCATTTCCCGAAGCTGCTCCATTTTCATACATCACATACAAGATATTATTATTGGAAGGAGCGAGTGCAAGTGAAATTCTTTTTGGAACGGGGTTAGGGGTTCCATTGATCGTTCTGGTATCATAAGAATTGCCTCTCCATCCATCTACACTATCCACACCCAAAATCGAACCTCCTGCTAATCTTGTAAAAGAAGAAAGATTTCCTGTGTTCGAACTCCACACACCACGTATGGCAGGATCTTCATTTCCTCCGTTAACACCTATGACAACTCTTCCTGTTGAACTCACCACTACATCTATTGTACCTCCATCAGCAAAACCTGCAACAGCTCCAACAAAAACAACTGTCCAGGTTGTGCCGCCATCTGTTGAGCGCAATAATCTTCTATGGCATCCAACATAAACATGTCCATTAGTAGGATTGACGGCAATTTTATGTACAAAATCAAATGGATGATCAAAACGTTCCAGAAAAAATGGTCCTGAGTTAGTGGTAGCACCAGTTGTAAACGGTTGTGGAAGTTTTATCCAGGTGGCACCATTGTCAGTAGATTTATAAAGCGCATCACCCATATAATTGGCGCCATTTTCAGCCGCTGTATTTCCCCAATGTTCTCCACCACCTGCATACCAGGTATCCATACGGGCAACAGAGCCGGTATCCTGTACAATCCAATGCACATTATGTATTTCGTTGGGTTTAGTAACATTTGTCCAGCTATTACCGCCATCTGCTGAACGAAAGATGCCACCACTAATTGCACCAGCTAAAATAACACGGTTTGTTGTTCCATTATATCGTTTATCATATGCAACAGTGCGGCTTCGCCCACCTGCATTTAATGCACCTGCCGGCAAATACGTATTGTTATCTTCCATCCGGGCTACTATATTTCTTTCAGGTGCCTGTAATGCCTGCTGATAAGACTTTTCAATAATGCCGTCAGGAATCCGTCCGGTAACAGGATCTTTCACCATGTTAAACATATATTCATTTCTGCGCTTATCAAATGCGGTTCTTTCAAATTCACCTTGCCCCTGCTCATTATTTTGTAGCTGTAAAAGTGCTTGTCTGTTCATGAAAACAGAAAATAAAATGATTATACTCAGGAAAGGAAGTAAGATCAGTACCAGAATATTTTGCCTCATATTTTACGATTAGGCCTAAAAGTTACAGATTTTCAGGGAATGGAAAAGCTTCTGTGAATGGAATTTAACTGAGCAGGGCAAAAAAAAGATAAACGTTTAAACGTTTATCTTTTTTTGCGGTGAGGGCGGGATTCGAACCCGCGGTACAGAATTACCCGTACGGCAGTTTAGCAAACTACTGATTTCAGCCACTCATCCACCTCACCGACCGAAATTTTTAGGGTGGCAAAAATAAAGATTCACATCCATACAACCCAAAAAAAGAAATAAGGGGTTAGGGGATTTTAAAGAATGCCTGCAACAGAATTGAATCAGGAAAATTTATTCAGCAGATCAGTTAATGAAATTGTTTCCTGTACACCCGATTGCAGATTCTTTACATTACAGGTATTTGTTTCCAGTTCTTTGGTTCCTATTATGACGATAAATGGAATCTGTTTCTTTTCAGCATATTTAAACTGCTTTTCAAATTTTGCCTGTTCATGAAACAATTCACAGTTTATTCCTTTGCTGCGCAGTTGCTGCATCAGCTCAAATGCTTTTTTACTTTCTGCTTCGCCTAAGTTGAAGAATAGAATTTTTGTTCCTGTATGTACACCTGCAGGGAAGAGTTTTAATTCTTCCATTACATCATAAATCCTGTCAACTCCAAACGAAATGCCAACACCCGGAATATTTGGAACTCCAAACAATCCGGTGAGATCATCATAACGGCCCCCACCACCAATACTTCCCATCTGCACATTGTTTGCTTTTACTTCAAAGATGATTCCGGTGTAATAGTTAAGTCCTCTTGCAAGAGTAAAATCAATCGATAGCTGTGAGTTGTGAGCCGTGAGGGGGTAGTTCAGGATTGTTTCAATTTCTTCTATCCCTTTTTCACCTGCTTGAGATTTGCCAAGTAATGATTTGATCTGTTGTAACTTTTCCTCATTGTTTCCGCTGATCAATAAATATTTTTCAATTACCGCAATCTGTTCTGTATGCAAGCCACGCTGCGTTAATTCTTCTTTTACTTTTTCAATACCAATCTTATCCAGCTTATCAATGGCAACAGTGATGTCTGTCATCTTTTCTGAACCACCACATACTTCAGCTAATGCTGCCAGAATTTTTCTGCTGTTGATTTTTATTTCAATATCAACCCCCAGTTTTTCAAAAACAGTTGTATAAATATTGGCTAGTTCCACTTCATTCAATAGAGAATTGCTCCCAACTACATCTGCATCGCATTGATAAAATTCACGGTAACGACCTTTCTGCGGACGGTCAGCTCTCCACACTGGCTGCACCTGGTAACGTTTGAATGGCATTATGAGCTGATTGTGATTCATTGCCACATATCTTGCAAACGGAATTGTAAGATCATATTTTAAGGCACGTTCAGTAAGTCCGCTTGTATTTTTTCCATCCAGTACTTTTTCGAACTCTTCTTTCGCCTGTTGCTGTTTTGCAGGATTATCCAATCCATTATTCAGAATTTTAAAAATTAATTTATCACCTTCTTCACCATACTTACCCATCAGTGTGTCCAGATTTTCCATGGCAGGAGTTTCCAATGGTTCAAACCCATATAATTCAAAAACCGTTTTGATGGTATTAAAAATATAATTGCGTTTACGTACAACGTCTGCTCCAAAATCTCTTGTGCCCTGCGGTAACGATACATTCACCTTTGCCATTAATCAGTTTGTAGTTTATAGTTATTGAACATTTCTTACCTCTTACTTCCTGCCTCATATTTCTGTATGATCTTGTTGCATGCTTTATCAATCATTTCGTACACTTTATGAAATCCATCTTCTTTTCCATACCAGGGATCAGGAACATTCCTGTTTTCACCGGGGTATAATTCATTCAGCAGCAGATCAACCTTCTCTTCGTTCCATAATTTTCCGCTGATCTGCTTAACATCAATATAATTACTGCTGTCCATCACATAAATAAAATCATACTGCTGAAAATCTTCTTTTACAAACTGCCTGGCTCTTTGCCTGCAGATATCAACTCCATTCATTTTGGCTACTTTGATGCTTAACTGATGTGGAGATTGACCTGCATGCCATGCACCTGTTCCGGCACTTTCAACACTCCAGTTTAATCCTGCTTTCCACGCTTTGTACTGCAGTACACCTTCTGCCAATGGACTGCGACAAATATTTCCCAAACAAACCATTAAAATCCGCATGGTTGCAAAGATAATTGAGAGTTTCAAGTTTCAGGTTCCAAGTTTCAGGTTCTTCAAACCTTACAATTCGTATAGTTTGTCCGTTGTTCATTACCTCTTGCTTATTTATTCTTTGTGGATTTATTCTCAGTGAAGCATCTCAATTAAAAACCTAAAGCCATGACTTCAAATCAACTTCTCACTGCCGATCTGTTAGACATTCTCTTTGAGCATCGCAACAAAGCATATGGCGCATATGCTATCCGCAGGGCATATCCAAAGAATTTAATGAAAGCTGTTGGGTTAATGCTGCTGCTGGTGATTTCAATATGTGTATATGTAATGAGTCAACCAAAGAATACAAACGGGTTTGATAAGCCACTTAAGAAAATAACTGAAATGATTTTGATGAATCAAACTCCTTCTATACAAAAAGAGCCGGAAACAAGAGCTGTTGCAGCACAACCTCCAACTAAAGTTGACCGCCCTCCTGTTATAGTTCCAGATAATACAATCATTGAACATCCTGTTGTTGACAGAACCAGCGATTCAGTTTTTATTCCCGGTTCAACAGATTCTCCGGGCACAGGTACTGATGGAAATAATTTTGTTCAGGGAAAAGTATCAACCGGAACAAATATAACAACTGAACCACCCGTTGAAGCACCCCAGCCACTCATTAGAGAGTTTGCAGATATTCAACCCGAATTCCCCGGCGGCGTAGAAGCATGGAGAAATTATTTACAGCGAATGCTACGTGTACCTGATGAGCTGGAACCAGGCGATCGGAAAATGGTGCAGGTAAAATTTGTTGTTAATAGTGACGGTGATGTAACCGATGCAGTTATCATCAAAAGTGCAGGAAATATATTTGATAGGGAAGTGCTGCGTGTGATAGCGAGGATGCCAAAATGGAAACCCGGTAAACAAAACGGACGGGCTGTGGCTGTTTATTTTACACAACCTGTCACCTTCACTGTATCGGAAGAGTAAAAATATTTAACTTGCCCCCTCCCATTAAAATGAATAGCATGTCTGTACTGGACGATTTCAGAAAAAAGAACAAACCGGTTAATGTTAAAGCCATCTTTGATATTATAATGGGATTGGTATATGCCATTGTTGGTGTATTCTTAGTAATCGCAAAATATATTGGTCTGGAAATTGCCTTTCCACCTCCTGATGTCATTGCCGTTTTTGGTGCTTTAGCAGCCGTTTACGGGGTATTCCGGATTTTCAGAGGCTATAAATTGTACAAAGAAGCTTAACATGAAGAAATATCATTTGTTCATGTGGATGGTTACACTTTTGCTGTGTTCTTCCTGTAAAGACAAAAAACCAGCACCTACTGATACCGGGACAACTGGTACAATTTACATCAGTGTTGATGAAACATTCCGGCCAATCATTGAAGAACAGATCAGTGTATTTGAATCATCCAACCCAAAAGCAAAGATTATTGCTGAATATAAACCCGAGGCTGAATGCTGGCAGGATCTTTTCAACGACAGTACAAGAATGGTAATTGTTACCAAGCAATTAACTAATGCAGAAACACGCTATTATGCCGATTCAGTGGGTATCTATCCCAAAAGTGAATTGCTGGCATACGATGCTGTTTCGCTGGTGGTGAACAGAAATGCAAAAGATTCTGTTTTTGAAAGAGAGGATGTAGTCAACTTGCTGCTTGGAAAGAGTTCATTATCTTATAAGCCGGTGTTTGATGGAGTAAAAGCAACGAGTACGGTACGATTTGCCATAGATAGTATTTTAGGCGGCAAACCGCTTAACACCGGGGGTATAACAGCTGCCAAAAGCAGTTGGGAAGTTGTGAAATATATAGCTGAAACGCCCGGATATATTGGATTTGTTGGGGTAAGCTGGATTGGAAATCCGGAAGATACGGCACAGACAAATATGCTTAAAAAAGTAAGAATTGCGTGGTTACCCTGTACAACCTGTACCGATAGTTCTTATACTAAGCCCTGGCAGGATGACATTTTAACAAGACGTTATCCTTACACAAGGGGTATTTATTACGTCTTAAAAGAAAATCACACAGGCTTAGGAAAATCATTAGTAAATTTCATGAAAGGTGACAGAGGGCAGTTGATTTTCAGAAGAGGTTACCTGGTGCCGGCGTGGAGGATTTTTATGATGAGGGAAACCAGGCTGAAATTAGTAAAGCCTCTAAACCAATAAAGTAATATTTTTACCAACCCTGAAATAATCAGATTAGGTATCTAAAAAGACAAAAATAGAAACAGATGAAACGATCACTCAGTTTAGCATTCTCAGCCATCGTTTTTGTGCAGCAGATGTTTGCGCAGTCGCTTGATGAAGGAAAGAAGTTCATGTATTATGAACGGTTCAGCAGCGCAAAAGATGTGTTTACAAAACTACTTGCTTCAAACCCCAAAAATGAAGATGCAGCCTATTGGTTAGGACAGGCCTATCTTGGTTTGGAAGATGATGCAAAAGCAAAGCAAACCTACCAAACAGCTTTGCAGGGCAATCCAACTTCACCCATTTTACTGGCTGGCATGGGCCAGATTGAGTTGCTGGAAAATAAAACCACAGATGCCCGCAATCATTTTGATATGGCTGTGAACAACAGCAAGTCAAAAGATATTGATGTATTGCATGCTGTTGGCCGTGCAAATGCTTATACAAAAGCAGGTGACGCTAATTATGGTATTGCCGTAATGCAAAAAGCCACCACTATGAAAGGATTCAAAGACCCCAATGTGTTTATCACCATTGGTGATGCTTACCGTAAACTGGTAAATGGTGGTGATGCAGTATTAGCATTTAATAATGCATTGCTGTTGAATCCTTCTTTAGCAGCTGCAAAACACAAAGAAGGATTGATTTATGAGAGCCAGAAGAACAAAGAATACTTTTTGCCTGCTTATGAAGCAGCTGTAAAAATGGATCCTAACTATGGCCCGGCTTATTATTCCTTATATTTTTACTGGTATTTCAGAGATGTAGTTAAAGCAGAAGAATATCTCAATAAATATATTGCAGCTATTGATGCTGATCCGCAGAATGACTATTTCCGCATTGATCTGAAATATGCATCAGGCCAGTTTGCTGAAGCAATAGCAAAGAGCGATGAACTGATCAGTAAAGTTGGTGCAACAGTAATCAAACCACGTATTTACAAGTTAAAAGCCTACAGCTATTTTAAAATGGGTGATTTTGCCAATGCAAAATTAAGCATTGATGAATACTTTAAGAAAGTACATGATCATGATATTGTTCCTAAAGACTACGAAATTTTAGGTGATATAATAGCTGCAACAGCCGGAAGCGAAGCACAGGCTTACGCATATTATGAAAAAGCAATGGGTGCAGATACAATTGTAGAAAATAAAGCTGCTTACCTGCAAAAAGCGGTAGATCTAGCGAAAAAACAGAAAGATAAAAAGGCAACTGCTTACTGGCTGCAGAAGCAATACGATACAAAGAAAAGTCCTTCAAATGTTGATTTGTATAATTTAGGACGGGCTTATTTTGATGCTGGCAGTGAAGGTGATTTTACCTACTATACCAAAGCAGACAGCACTTTTGCAATTTATGAAACAAAATATCCCGAGCAGGCTTTTGGGCCTTACTGGCGGGCAAGGAGCAATTGGGGTATTGATACCAGCATGATGAACGGAATGGCGAATCCTCATTTTGAGAAATTTATTCAGATTGCCACAACCGGCAAGGATTCTGTTTCTTTCCGTCCACAGGTGAAAATTGCGTACAAATATTTTATTGGCTACAACATTTTCGTAAAGAAAGATTATAAAGCAGCCATTGAATTTTGCGATAAGATACTTGCCATTGATCCTGCTGACAAAGAAGCTACTGAATATAAACGACAGTTAACTGGCGGTAAAACACAAACTTCAGGTAATGCTACAACTCCTTCGGGAGGCACACAAACAAAGCCTGCAGCAGGTTCAAAGCCAACAGGAGCAAAATCTCCACCAAAAAAATAGATAATGAAATTGTATTGATAAAGCAATCCCTCCGTGCAAACGGGGGGATTTTTATTTTAATGCTGAACGTTATTCCAATAGCCTGCCTTATTTTTGCGGCATTCAAAACCTTTATAATGAATTGGTTTTTCCTTTTACAGTCCAGTCCTGTTCCTCAGCAAGTCAATGATTCATCGAGTTACTTTCCCATCGGGATACAAATATTATTTGCAATAGGTCTTGTGGTATTGATTATGGTTCTTACGCACTGGCTTGGTCCAAAGCGACCTACTTCAGAAAAACTGGAGAATTTTGAAAGCGGTATTGAAATTCATGGCAATGCCCGTCAGCCAATGGCGGTTAAATATTTTCTGGTCGCAATTTTGTTTGTTTTGTTTGATGTAGAGGTGATCTTTTTCTACCCATATGCCGTCAATTTTAAAGAATTGGGCTGGGGTGGTTTTGGTGCAGTACTGATGTTTGTAGGCTTCTTTCTTTGCGGTTTTTATTATATCATTAAAAAAGGCGCACTGAATTGGGAGGATTAGAAATTTGAAAATTCATTGATTTGAAAATTTGAAAATTACTTATAGATCAACCTTGTGCCTAATTAGGTTGTTGTATATAAGATCATTTTCAAATATCAAATCTTCAAATAAAAAATTATGTCTCGTCCGGTACAATTTAACGCTACTCCTAAACCTGTTGACTATAAAGGTCACATCAGCGTTGTTGATGCACCTGAAGGTCAAATGGGCGAAGGTTTTTTTGCAACCAAACTCAGCGAAGTGGTTGGGTTGGCCCGAAAGAATTCAATCTGGCCTTTACCTTTTGCAACTTCCTGCTGTGGTATTGAGTTTATGGCAACGGCAGCTGCCCATTACGATCTTGGTCGTTTTGGTTCAGAGCGTATGGCTTTTACCCCCCGTCAGTGCGATTTAATTATGGTGATGGGAACGATCTCTAAAAAAATGGGGCCCGTTTTAAAACAGGTGTATTTGCAGATGGCAGAACCACGTTGGGTAATGGCTGTTGGTGCATGCGCCAGCAGCGGTGGCATTTTTGATACTTACAGTGTGCTGCAGGGAATTGACCAGGTAATTCCGGTTGATGTGTATGTGCCGGGATGTCCTCCAAGACCGGAAGCTATTTTAGATGGATTGATGAAAGTGCAGGAGTTGGTAGGGCAGGAAAGTTTGCGCAGAAGAAACAGTGATCATTATCAGAAATTATTAGACAGTTACGGAATACAATAAAGGCTGCCAGCCCTACGCTATAAGCTACAAGCTTTGGCGTGAAGCAAGCAGCAAAAAGCGTGAAGCGTTTATGAGTTTAACCAATGAACTGATTCAACATAAGCTTACAGAGAAATTCGGAGAGCAGGTATTTGCTTTTTCTGAACCTTATGGAATGCTCACTTTTGAAGCTCCAAAAGAATTGAATTTAAAAGTGCTACAGTTCTTATACGATGATGAAACTTTAAGGTTTCAGTTCTTAACCGATTTACAGGCGGTGCATTATCCTTCAGATAAGGGAAGAGAATTGGCAGTTGTGTATCACTTACATAACCTGGTTGATAATATACGTATCCGTTTCAAAGTGTTTACAGATATTAAAACACCCGATGTATTTACAGCAACACAGCTCTTTTCATCGGCTAACTGGATGGAACGTGAAACCTATGATTTCTTTGGCGTGAATTTTCTTGGTCACCCGAATCTCATACGTATTTTAAATGTGGATGAGATGGATTATTTCCCAATGCGGAAAGAATTTCCACTGGAAGATCAAACAAGAAGAGATAAAGATGATGAGATGTTTGGCAGAGGAGGAAGTGTTAATTGATCATTGATTAATGGATAATTTATAATGAGCGACATACAAAATATATTATTACCTGAAGGTTCTATTGAGAAGCAAAGCACAACACTCAACCTCGGGCCAACACATCCGGCAACGCATGGTGTATTTCAGAACATACTTGAAATGGATGGAGAACGGATTCTTTCTTCCGTATCAACAGTAGGATATATTCACCGTGCATTTGAAAAGCTGGCCGAACGCCGTCCTTTATACCAGGTAACTCCCTTAACCGATCGGTTGAATTATTGCAGCAGCCCCATCAACAATATTGGCTGGCATCTTACCTGCGAAAAAATGCTGGGCATCAAAACACCCAAACGTGTTGATTACCTGCGCATCATTATCATGGAGTTGGCACGTATCAGTGATCACCTCATTTGTAATTCTATTGTTGGTGTTGATACAGGAGCATTTACAGGTTTTGTATATGTAATGGAATACCGTGAGCTGATCTATGAAATTTATGAAGAGGTCTGCGGCAGCCGTTTAACCACAAACATTGGACGTATTGGTGGTTTCGAACGGAATTTCACTCCTGTTGCATGGCAAAAATTAGATAAGTTTTTAAAAGAATATCCCCGAGTATTAAAGGAATTTGAAAACCTCTTTACACGTAATCGCATTTTCATGGATCGCACAAAAGGTTGCGGACCCATATCAGGCGAACGTGCATTGAACTATGGTTTCACCGGGCCAAACCTGCGAGCAGCCGGAGTTGATTATGATGTACGTGTTCATACACCTTATTCTTCTTATGAAGATTTCAGCTTTACAGTTCCTGTTGGTTCAACAGGTGATACATATGACCGCTATTTAGTGCGCAACGAAGAAATGTGGCAGAGCCTGGGCATTATTGAACAGGCTTATCAAAAGATACAGGATATGAAAGGTGCTGAAGCAGAAGTGTATCATGCCAATGTTCCTGAATATTATCTGCCTGAAAAGAAAGATGTGTACACCAGCATGGAAGCACTCATCTGGCATTTTAAAATCATCATGGGTGAAGTGGAAATGCCGAAAGGTGAAGTGTACTATAGTGTAGAAGGAGCCAATGGTGAATTAGGTTATTATTTCATCAGCGATGGTGGAAGAACACCTTACCGTTTACACTTCCGCCGTCCATGTTTTATTTATTACCAGGCATTTGAAGAATTGGTGAAAGGGAGTATGCTGAGTGACGCCATTGTAGTAATGAGCAGTTTGAATTTGATTGCAGGAGAATTAGATGCATAACAAAAATGGATGAAAAGAAAAAAATAGAAAAAGTATTTCAGAAAGTTTCTTTTGCAGAGGCAGAAGAAATTGACATTGCTTATTACGCATCAATTGATTGGAAAGAAAGTGCAAGGAATGTGGAAGTGATGCGTAAATCAATTTGGAAAAATGAGTATGCAAAGGGGATGGAGAAAATTTTCAGAAAGTCGAAACTAAAAGAAGATCACGATGACTTTGAATGAAAATTTTACTGAATTTATTGTTCTTTTGAACAGGCATAATGTGAAATATGTAATGGTCGGTGGATGGGCAGTTATTTTTGAAGGCTATACCAGAACAACAGGAGATATTGATTTTTTTATTGAGCGTTCTGAAGATAATGCTGACAAGATTCTAACAGTTATTAAATCCTTTTTTGGTTCTTTAATTGGTTTTGTAAAGGAGGATTTTATAAAAGAAGATAATATTTTGATGATGGGGAGACCTCCCTTCAGAATTGATATCCTCACTGGAATAAGTGGGGTTACATTTGAAGAAGCTTTTAGCAGCAGCAAAGTATATGATGATGATGATGGGTTGCCAATACGGTGCATTCATATTAACGAGCTGATTAGAAATAAAAAGGCAAGTGGCAGATTAAAAGATTTAGCGGATGCTGAGATGCTTGAGAAAATTTTACAAAAGCGAAACGGGAAAAAATAATGATCAGGTTTTCAGAAGATAAATTAAAGCAGGTAGATGAGATGATTTCTCATTACCCTGATGGCAAACAAAAAAGTGCCTTACTTCCTTTGTTGCACATGGTGCAGCGGGAAAATGGCGGATGGTTAAGTGCAGAAGCAATGGATTACACAGCTGAGTTACTGAAGATATCTTCCATTGAAGTATATGAAGTGGCTACATTTTACAGTATGTATAATTTACAGCCTGTTGGTAAAACTGTTTTTGAAGTTTGCCAAACGGGTCCCTGTATGCTGAACGGAAGCGATGATATCGTTGCTTATATTTTTGAAAAGCTGGGCATTAAACCCGGGCAAACAACAACTGATGGTTTGTTTACTTTAAAAACAGTTGAATGTTTGGGTGCCTGCGGTTATGCACCAATGATGCAACTGGGACCTGATTACAGAGAACACCTGACAAAAGAAAAAATTGATGCATTGATAACAGAAGGAAAAACAAAAGCCAATTAAGATGACAAAGAAAACTGCAATGCTCATTGGTTTTTTGCTTTCAACTTCAGCGATTATTGTCATCATCGTTTTCCTGATGACAAAGGATAAGGCAGATATGAGACCGATGTTGTATATAGGAATTGGATTGGCGTTAGGGTCATTGGTATTGAGAAACCTGTTGCGCTTTAAACCGGAGTTGTTTAAGGATGGAGATAATGACGAAACAAAGAGTGATCGTTAATTTATAAAATTGAATTCCTCATAGTGGGCAAATGATATGGGAAGAAAATTACTTTTAGACAAAGCACATATTGAAGGCATCAGGCATTATGATGTGTATCGCCGTGAAGGTGGTTACCGCAGCGTGGAGAAAGCATTAAAGACAATGTTGCCTGAAGCAATTACGGACGAAGTAAAGAAGAGCGGATTGCGTGGCCGTGGCGGTGCAGGTTTCCCTGCCGGTATGAAATGGAGTTTCCTTGCAAAACCCGAAGGTGTTCCCCGTTACTTAGTGGTGAATGCGGATGAAAGCGAACCAGGTACATTCAAGGATCGTTACCTCATGGAATTTATTCCGCATCTGTTGTTAGAAGGAATGATCTGTGCTTCGTATGCATTGGGCAGCAACCGTTCTTATATCTATATCCGTGGTGAATATTGGTGGGTAAAAGAAATTTTGGAACAGGCCATCCAGGAAGCACGCAATGCAGGCATGCTTGGAAAAAATATTTTAGGCAGTGGATTTGATTGCGACATTTTTGTACAACCCGGCGCCGGTGCTTATATCTGCGGTGAAGAAACTGCTTTATTAGAATCGTTAGAAGGGAAACGTGGCAATCCACGTTTAAAACCTCCATTTCCTGCAGTGAAAGGTTTATGGGGTTGCCCCACTGTTGTAAATAATGTTGAAACAATTGCTGCAGTTGTACCCATTGTAAATGATGGTGGCGATGAATATGCAAAAATTGGAATGGGGAAATCAACCGGAACGAAATTGATTTCTGCCTGCGGCAATATTGCAAAGCCCGGTGTGTATGAAATTGAAATGAGTATTTCTGTTGAAGAGTTTTTATACAGCGATGAATATTGTGGTGGTATGGCCAACGGAAAAAAATTGAAAGCTTGTATTCCTGGCGGTTCATCTGTTCCTATTCTTCCTGCCAATCTTTTGCTGAAAACAGCGAAGGGTGAAACAAGAATGATGACCTATGAAAGTTTAAGTGATGGGGGATTTGCAACAGGAAGTATGATGGGCAGTGGTGGTTTTATTGTGTTAGATGAAAATCAGTGTGTAGTGAAAAATACTTACACATTAGCAAGGTTCTATCGTCATGAAAGTTGCGGACAATGTTCGCCCTGCCGAGAAGGAACAGGCTGGATGGAAAAGATTCTGTTGAATATTGAAACAGGAAAAGGAAAGATGAGTGATATTGATCTCTTGTGGGATATTCAACGCAAGATCGAAGGCAATACTATTTGTCCGTTGGGTGATGCAGCAGCATGGCCGGTGGCTGCAGCGATCCGTCATTTCCGTGATGAGTTTGAATGGCATGTAACAAATGCCAGTGAAGCAGTAACAAGAAATTATGGTTTGGCAAATTATGCGAAGCCCTTAGAAGTTGTAGCGGTTTAGGTTCACGCAAAGGCGCTGAGTGAACGCAAAGCAGGAAATGAATATGACTGAAAATGAAATATCGAAACTTGTTGTTCAGTTGTGCTTTACGATTCATAAACAGTATGGACCCGGGTTATTTGAAAGTGTATATGAACAGATATTTTGTTATGAATGGGAGAAAATGAGATTGCCACTTGTAAGGCAAAAAGGGATTAGAGTCATTCATGACGGAGTAGATATGGGAATTGGTTTTATTCCGGATTTAATTGTTTGTGATAAAGTGATACTGGAATTGAAATCAGTTGAAGATTTGGCAGAAGTTCATTATAAACAGTTGTTGACTTATTTAAAACTGACAGATTTAAAATTAGGATTATTAATAAATTTCAAAGTCCCATTAATCAAAGATGGAATTCATAGAATTGTAAATAACTTATAAATTTTAGCGCCTTTGCGGTCACTTTGCGCCCTGGCGTGACATTAAATATGGCTGAAGAAAAAAAAATATTTAAGGTAACAATCGACAACATTACCATTGATGTAGAACCGGGAACTACGATCCTGAATGCCGCCCGTTCAATTGGTGGTGAAGTGGCTCCTCCTGCAATGTGCTATTATAGCAAATTGAAAGATAGTGGTGGTAAATGCCGTACCTGTCTTGTTGAAGTGGCTGCAGGTTCAACGGCTGATCCAAGACCAATGCCCAAACTTGTTGCGAGTTGCCGTACAACAGTAATGGATGGTATGGTGGTAAAAAATATTACCAGTGACCGTGTAATGGATGCAAGAAATGGCGTGGTTGAGTTTTTATTAATTAATCATCCTTTGGATTGCCCGATTTGTGATCAGGCAGGTGAATGTCATTTGCAGGATTTGAGTTACGAACATGGAAAAGGTGCAAGCCGTTACGAGTTTAAACGAAGAACATTTGAGAAGCATGATATAGGGCCGTACATTCAGTTGCACATGACACGTTGTATTTTATGTTACCGTTGTGTGTACGTGGCTGATCAGATAAGCAATGAACGCAAACATGGTATCCTGATGCGTGGCGATCATTCTGAAATAGCAACTTATATTGAAAAGAGCCTCGATAATGATTTCATCGGTAATGTAATTGATGTTTGCCCGGTTGGTGCATTGACAGATAAAACCTTCCGTTTCAAAAACCGTGTATGGTTTACCAAGCCGGTTGATGCACATTGCAATTGTGATAAGTGCAGCGGTGAAGTACAGTTGTGGATGCGGGGTGATGAAGTACTCCGTGTAACAGCACGTAAAGATGAATGGGGTGAAGTTAAAGATACAACCACGGGAAAGCCGGGCTGGATCTGCAATACCTGCCGCTTTGAAAAGAAGAAAGCAAGCGATTGGGTTATTGAAGGGCCATCACATATTAACCGTCATTCAGTAATTGCACAGGGGCATTATGAAAATGGAGTGAAGCCGAATGAAACAATTAAGAAAGTAATGGGAGGCAGGGATCCGAAGTTATTGATGAACATTAAAGATATCAGTGAAGTAAATCAGGTAGACTTGAGTGAATTAAAAGGGCCTGCTACATCACAAGTGTTTAAACAACTCAAGAAAGGAAATTAATGGATACTATTTTTTTAATTGTTGACTGGGCATTGGTACTGGAGAAAGTAATTTTCATTGCATTCATCATTACTGTTTCCCTGGTTGTAGCAATGTATGCAACATGGGGTGAGCGGAAAATTGCAGCATTTATCCAGGATCGGTTGGGGCCTAACCGTGCAGGTCCTCTTGGTTTGTTTCAGCCATTAGCTGACGGGTTGAAATTATTCATGAAAGAAGAAATCATTCCTAACGCAGCCAACAAATGGTTATTTATTTTAGGTCCTTCGATGGCCATGTTTACAGCCATGTTAACTGGTGCTGTTATTCCATGGGGTAATAAAGTTGAACTGTTCGGACGTACTATTTCACTGCAGATTGCAGATGTAAATATTGGAATCCTGTTTGTATTTGGTGTAGTGAGTTTGGGTGTATATGGAATTATGATTGGAGCATGGGCCAGTAACAACAAGTTTTCACTGATGGGTGGCTTGCGTGCAGCATCACAAATCATTTCATATGAACTGGCAATGGGTATTGCATTGATTGCATTACTCATGACAACAGGTACATTGAGTTTGGGAGAAATGGTGAAGCAACAACAGGACGGATGGTGGAACTTTTTTGTACAGCCACTTGGCTTCCTCATCTTTTTGATCTGTGCGTTTGCTGAGTGTAACCGTACTCCATTTGATTTAGCGGAAGCAGAAAATGAATTGATTGGCGGATACCATTCTGAATACTCAAGTATGAAGCTTGGTTTCTATCTGTTTGCTGAGTACATCAATATGTTTATCAGCAGCGCAATCATGGCAACATTATATTTTGGCGGTTATGATATCATTCCTTTTTACGATGAAAGTGCGTGGGGATTTTCAGTAAATACAATGGCTGCATTAGGCGCAATGGCCCTGTTTGCGAAGATTGTGTTTTTCATCTTCTTTTTCATGTGGGTACGCTGGACGATTCCAAGATTCCGTTATGATCAGTTGATGAATTTAGGGTGGAAATCATTGATTCCACTTTCATTGTTCAATATGTTGGTAACGGCAGTTGTGATATTGCTGAAGAAATAGGGGCCCCCTCTAACTCCCCAAAGGGGAGAATACCAAGGCGCAGGGCCAGCTTTTAGAAGAGATTGATTATATACAGTGTTGTTGAAATGTGATGATTAGAATAATGAAGATGAAGTGGCAGAGATTGTTTTGAAAAAAGATATGCTGCACCGCTCCCTCTCTGAAGGAGAGGGAGAAGGAGGGTGAGGCTAAATAGAATTGTTGCAGTACAAGTGTGCGACGCAACAGAAGATGAATAAAGAGTTGTAGTTGATAACAAAAAATAGTTACGAATTTTTTAATAAACGTAAATGCAATTAACAAACAGAGCAAAACCGGTAGATCGCAGACCAATGAACCTGCTGGAGAGGATATATCTGCCTGCTATCCTGAAAGGGATGGGGATTACGTTTTCGCATATTTTCAAAAAGAAAGTAACGATTCAATATCCCGAACAGACAAGACCATTCAGTCCTGTGTTTCGTGGTTTGCATATTCTGAACCGTGATGAAGAAGGTCGTGAAAATTGTACGGCTTGTGGATTGTGTGCTGTTGCCTGTCCGGCAGAAGCCATTACAATGGATGCAGCTGAACGTTTACCCGGCGAAGAAAATTTATATCGTGAAGAAAAATATGCAGCGAAGTATGAGATCAATATGCTGCGTTGTATTTTTTGCGGATTTTGTGAAGATGCCTGTCCGAAAGATGCCATTTATTTAACGGAAACTTTTGCGCCTGCCAATTACAGCAGGCAGAGTTTTATCTATGGTAAAGACAACCTTGTGATTCCTCATCCAAAGGATAACCCGGAAGAATTTGCCAAGGCAAAAGGGTTGATTGATGAACGTAAAGCGAAAGCTAAACAAGAGACTGATTCATTATGAGTATTACTGAAATTCTATTCTGGTTCCTGAGTGCTATGGCACTTGGCGCAGCATTGATGATGGTTACCAGCAAAAATCCTGTGTACAGTGTGCTGTGGCTGATTGTTGTATTCTTTGCTATTTCCGGTCATTATATTTTACTGAACGCACAGTTCTTGGCAATTGTAAACATCATTGTTTATGCAGGAGCAATTATGGTGCTGTTCCTGTTTGTGATCATGCTCATGAACCTGAATGCAAACAATGAACCGCAGAAAAACCAATGGTCAAAAATTGCAGGCGCCATTGCAGGTGGAAGTTTGATGCTGGTGTTTGTTGCTGCTATCCGTCAAACAGAAGCGCTGCAAACGCAGCAGGTAGAAATGGGTGGTGAAACAGGACTGATTCATTTACTTGGTAAGGTTTTGTTTACTGATTATGTGCTTCCGTTTGAAATAAGCAGCGTGTTGTTTTTAAGTGCGATGGTTGGGGCTGTGGTGATTGGGAAGAAAGGAGACTAGGAAGCTGCACGCTTTTAGCTATTAGCTGCAAGCGGAGTATGAACATTAAAGATATTGCTGGTGGCTAATAGCTAACAGCTTAAAGCTAAAAAGGTATGCCGATAAATTATTATATCATTCTTGCTGTTGCTTTGTTCAGTATTGGTGTGGCCGGTGTGTTAACACGCCGTAATGCCATTATCATTTTCATGTGTGTGGAATTAATGCTGAATGCAGTGAACCTGTTGCTGGTTGCATTTTCAAAAATGCATTATGCAAATGTGGTTGCATTGAATCCTGCATC
>JANOIQ010000281.1:0-2187 GCA_031407835.1 Chitinophagaceae bacterium | reverse complement strand
GCAATGTATTTGCGCCAAGCATTTTACTATCGTGTACGCCACGAATACCCAATGTATAAAATGCATTGAATCCTTTGCTTTGTATCACTCTGTCTTCCCAATAGCGATAGATGGTATCATGATTGCTGATGAAATTAAACTCTCCCATTCTTTGGTCTTTCCATTCATCCACATTATTTCGCAGCATGGGTTCTGCATGCGAACTGCCAATTACAATCGCATAATCGGTTGCCATTTGTGCATTGCCGGGATAGTGAAAAAAAGCTTTTGTGGAAGGATGCATGGCGGGCCAGATAAGATTCGCTCTTAAGCGCAACAGCAATTCAAAAATCTTTGCGTATGTCTTAGGACCAATATCACCTGTTTCGGGTTCAAATGTTTTGGCTGCCCATGGCTGCAATCCCCAGTCTTCATCGTTTAAAAAAATGCCACGATACTTTACAGACGGAGTTGATGAAATATAACTACCTGAAATAAACAGTTGTTTCTTTTTGTTTGGCACTGCATCGGCCCACCAAACCCAGGGCGATACACCCGACAATTTCGATACATGAAAAATACCATAAGCCGTTCCTCTCGGGTCACTGCCAGCAATCACAAGGAGCCCATCCGGCCCCCCCACCTCCGCCGGTTGGCGGAGGGATTTAACACTCCGCAATTTTGATCTGTCTTTAATTATTGAAATCGTATATGACTCCCATTTGTTTTTAATCTCTGTTACTTCCAGTAAATTATTTGCTATTAACTCATCAATAATTTTTGATTGACCGATAGTCCCTGCAACAATAGAAAATCCTTTTGCAGGAACTGTGTGCAACACTTGCATTTGCTTTCCACTGATCAACTGAATATCGTTTGCAAAAGCATTCGCAGCAATGGTCACCACTTTTGCATCCTGCTCATCGGTACAGATTGCCGCAACAGTTGAGGGAGTAAATAAAGAAAAAGGAGAAGGCTTTTCAGAAACGGAAAGTGTATTGGTTTGTGCCCTGCAAATAGTCACAAGAAAAAGCAGACAGCAGCAGAACAGGGGCTTGATCATCTTCAGCATACACAATCGTTTGAAAACAGCATGTAAATTTAACGTACTGGGGAGGTAAGCTATCCTGCGGTGTCCTGCAATGGAAAAGGCCATTTTTTTGCTCTGATGAACAACTTCTAAACTGTTATGAACGATTTATGGCTGAGACCAAGGGCCGACGAACGGAAAAAAAATGATTGTCTGGAAGTGAATGCAAAAACATTCAGGATAAATTAATCTTCATTTGTAGAACCGATTCTGTTAAAGCGGGGGTTCACCACATTGTTAAGCTTTGAGCCAAAACGGTAATTGATGCCAATGCTCGTGAAATAGTTGTATCCCGAAGCAAGCTGCCGTCTTCTTGCCAATACTTCTTCAGGTGTCGTATTTCCTTTTACAAGAAAAATCTGGTCACGGGTAAGGCCCCCAAAGGCCATAATGTAGAATGATAACCCACCTGTAATGCGGACACTGGTGTAAACATCAATTCCAAGATTAAAAAATTTCCAGTTGTTAAAATAATTATTATAAGTGATGCCTGCATAAGAGTTACCCCATTTCTGATTGAGAGACAGATAGGCGGTTGCCCGATGGCCATACAGGGATTCCTTTGTTTTATCATAAATGGTCGTGTCGTAATAATAATTCCTTCTTGCTGTAAGCCCATAGCTCAGTGTAAACAACTTCGTATTTACTTCTTTATAGGGAAAGATATTGTATTCGACTGCTGCCCGCAGTAGGGCACGGCCCTTATTATTAGAAAAAGTATTCTGGTTGTATTTTATTTCAGTAGACCAACTCCAGTGTGTATTGATGCTTTTAACGAGGTATTGGTTGATTGACCAATTATGATTATTTACCACAAACTTTTGTATAGTCCCGTTTTCTTCATACTCAAACGTAGATTTGTTCTTACCCCAGTTCACAGCTATGCCTGTTTTTATTTTGTCTGTAATTCTGTTTGCAGAAAAATTGCCACTATAATTGGCGTTTTTATAGTTAGCATCCGCACTAATATTTCCATCGGCACCGATGCGTATTACCCAGGCATTCCATGGGTCGTTTGCATGAGTGGAATTAGCAGTACCTGCCACAGTTGTGTCTGTTGTCTTTAAACTTATTTCAATGTTTTTTATAGCTGCTGTTTTAGCAATAAAAGGAACAAG
>JANOIQ010000263.1:0-5121 GCA_031407835.1 Chitinophagaceae bacterium | reverse complement strand
GCCGACTTCTTAGATGTATTACAGGAACCAACCCGATAAACAAGTAACTCATGAATCTCAGAAAGAAAAGAGGTGAATCATCGGAGGTGTTTACGGATGCGTTGAACGATATCCTGTTCATCCTGCTCATGTTTTTCTTAATTGTTTCCACGCTGGCCAATCCCAATGTGCGGAAAGCTTCTTTGCCAAAAGCAAAAAGCAATACCCGCAGTAAACAAACTGTGGTGGTAACGATTGATGCAACGAATCATTTTTATGTAGGATCTACAGCTGTTGATCCTTTACTGATGGATACAACTCTTTCCCGAATGATCAGCTCCAAACGCAACAGTGGCGAAGAAGTAAGCA
The DNA here is from genome assembly GCA_031407835.1 of Chitinophagaceae bacterium. GTDB lineage: Bacteria > Bacteroidota > Bacteroidia > Chitinophagales > Chitinophagaceae > Lacibacter. Next base: position 4,773 of record JANOIQ010000263.1, on the reverse strand, counting down.
TTGTTATTAATGCCGACAGAAACGCTACCATTGAAAGTTTTGCAGCTGTGCTCCGTGCTGCCGACCGCTTAGGTGTAAAGGCAGTGATGAGTGTGGATAAGAAGGGTGTGCAGTAGGAAGCCGATAGTAGTGAGTCGATAGTAGTTGATGTCTTATCACAAACTTTACTGGTGTAATCAGTTATTTATAAATGAGAAGCATGTCTTATCTACTTACAATACACTGCCGATTTTGGTTGATGAGTTTGCTTCTGCTTCTTGGAGTACAGACTATTGGGCAGCCTAAAAAATCACCTGTTTCCATTTTGAATGCTAAAGGCGATACGATGTATTCGGATAAATCAAATGCTGTTGCAGTTGTGGCTGATAAAAACATCAAGGAAAAATTAGTGATAACAATAAGCCAGGGGCGAATTTACAGTTCGGACAAACAACTTTATACAGTTGACAGTTTACAAAATGGGATTGTAACAGTTACGGCTTTTAAAGTAGAAAAGGGAAAAAGAACTCTGCTTGAAAGGAAAAAGTATATAGTGATCACTTCTAACGAGCAATTAAAATGGGAAAAGCACAAAATTGACCCTGCTATAAATTTGAGTGGTTATAATAAAGGGGATATTCCAGTTTCAATTGTAAGGACTTTAAAAAAGATTGAAATTAATAGTTCTTACAAAATTATTAGCTGTGTTGTTTATATATCCAGTAGTAAAGGATTCAATGATCCGTATATTGTTTTTCTGACTTCAGAATTCTTTACCGAGGATTTGCAAAAAGTTTTAAGCTGGGCTACTGGGAATATGCTTATAGTTATAGATGAAGTGAAGTTTAAAGATAATTCTGGTAATATCTTTAAATATCCAAAAACAATTGGCTTTAGCGTCGTGGACGACCGGAAATAGATTGTTGTTTACGATTGCTCAACTAGCACAGCCTTAACCATTCTTTCATTTCCACTCATATCTTTACGTATTTCAATAATAAATCCTTTTTTCAGAAACAACTCAACTGTTTCTTTTCCCAAGTGTTGATTGATCTCAACATATACGGCACCATTTGGTTGGAGATGTTGCAAAGCAAAGTCAGCTATTTTACGATAGAATAATAATCCATCTTCATCCGGTACAAACAATGCTTTGTGCGGTTCATAATCCAGCACATGCTGACTCATGGTTTTAGCTTCACTGTTTTTAATGTAAGGTGGATTGCTGACGATGAGATCATACTTACCTAATTCATTCCATTTGTTTTCATCTAAAAAATCAAGGAGTTGAAAATTGATTTCTGTTTCATGATTCACTGCGTTGTTGATGGCTGTATGCAATGCTTCGCTGCAAACATCAATGGCTGATACTTCAGTTTGAGAGAGATTTTTTTTAAGTGCGATGGGAATACAACCGCTGCCGGTACCAATGTCCAATACATGTACGATGTCAGATGTTTGATGTACGGGCCGGGCTTTTACATCGTACATCGTACTCCGATTCTTTATGATCCAGTCAACCAGTTCTTCTGTTTCAGGCCGGGGAATAAGTACGCTTTCATTTACTTCAAACTTCAACCCATAAAACCAGGCTTCGTTTAATACGTATTGAACTGGGCGATGAGTGAGGAGTTGCTGCAGGATGTGATTGATTTGTTGCGTTTCTTCAGTTGTAACTTGTTCCTGCCTGTGTTGGTTAATCTTCTTTTTACATACATATTCAACAACCAAATCAGCAATGGCCTCTGTTTCAGAAGGTTCATGTACAGCAGTTAATGCTTCCCGTAAATATTGATATTGTTCCTGCAAGGTCATGCCGGTAAAGCTACCATAGGTATGCCATACTTATTTCAATATGATGAATTTAATGAGGTGATCTAAAGTATGGCATACCTCATGAAAGCGCTATTTTTGCAGCTTTACAGATGATTACAGACGAACAATACATGCAACGTTGTATTGAGCTTGCCCGAAAAGGAGCAGGTTCAGTGGCACCCAATCCAATGGTGGGAGCGGTGCTGGTGTATAATGGACAAATCATTGGTGAAGGATGGCATGAACGTTACGGCGAAGCACATGCAGAAGTGAATTGTTTAAGTCAGGCCGTTCAAAACGGCCAGACCGATAAGTTTCAACAATCAACTATGTATGTTTCCTTAGAACCTTGTGCACATTTTGGGAAGACACCTCCCTGCTGTGATCTTATCATTCAACATAAGATTCCGAAAGTGGTGATTGGTTGCAGGGATCCATTTGCTGAAGTTGATGGAAAAGGAATCGAAAAGCTAAAAGCAGCAGGGGTGAAAACAGTTGTTCATGTATTAAAGGAAGAATGCATAGAGTTGAACAAACGCTTTTTTACATTTCATCAGAAACACCGGCCTTACATTATTTTGAAATGGGCACAGACAGGGGATGGGAAGATAGCAGCCCCGGCCCCCCTAAATCCTCCGCCAACTGGCGGAGAGACTTTGACCTCCGCTGTTCAACGATTGCTGATCAGTAATGAGTTTACAAATAAGTTGGTGCACAAATGGAGAAGTGAAGAAGCATCAATACTTGTGGGAACGAATACGGCTTTGCTGGATGATCCGCAGTTAACGAACCGTTACTGGCCGGGAAGACAACCTGTCCGTTTGGTATTAGATAAAGACCTGAAGTTGCCTTCAACCCTGCAATTGTTTAATGATGCAGCAAAGACGATTGTGTTTAATTCCATCAAAGAATCAGAGGAAGGAAATATTCAGTATTACCAAATCAATAAAGAAGAGAATATAGTTCAGCAGATGGTTGATGCTTTGTATCGTCTCAATCTGCAGAGTGTAATTGTAGAAGGTGGTGCACAATTATTACAGAGTTTTATTGATGCAGGTTTATGGGATGAAGCAAGGATAATTGAAAATTCAGCATTGAAAATTGAAAAAGGATTGAACGCTCCTCAAATAAAAAATGTACTGTTGCAGAAAATTGAAACGATTCAAACAGATACAATCAGTTATTATACCAAACAATAAACCAAATTCAACGTGTTCTTTTTAATCGGCAGTATTGTTCTCAGCTCATGGCTCACACTATCATTTAAGTTAGTGGAGAGGTTTGGTATCAATACCTTCCAGGCAATAGTCTTTAATTATATTACCTGTGTTATAACGGGTTCTTTTGTGAACGGATCCTTTCCCATCAGCAAAAATTCTGTGAGTGAAAGCTGGTTTAGCTGGTCATTATTGATGGGGTTGATTTTTATTGCCTTGTTTAATGTAATCGCATTTACTGCACAGAAAATGGGCGTGTCAGTTGCATCAGTAGCAAATAAACTTTCATTAGTGATTCCTTTTGTGTTTTCCATTTATCTCTATAACGAAGGGCCAACTGCTTTTAAGATTATTGGTATCATCATTGCACTTGCTTCTGTTATACTTACCTGCTGGCCATCTGCCAATGCAACTGAACCATCCGGTAAAAAAGTAAACCCCATATTTTTCTTGTTGCCGGTAATTTTATTTGTGGGCAGTGGTTTTCTCGACACAATGATAAAATATGTAGAGATCAGTTTTTTAAATGACACAAATAAGAATGCTTATCTCATCACTGCTTTTGCTGTTGCAGCAACTCTCGGTTTAATCGCCCTGATTTTTATGCTGATCACCGGTAAAATGAAATTCGATAAACGGGCCATTGCAGCCGGCATCATCATTGGTGTGCCGAATTATTTTTCTATCTGGTGCCTGGTACGTGTACTGAAAGATTATGCAGGCAACAGTTCTGCTATTATCCCCATCAATAATATGGGCATTGTACTGTTCAGTACTTTGGCTGCCTGGTTTCTATTTAAAGAAAAATTATCAAAGCTCAACTGGCTTGGAATTTTTTTATCTGTTGCTGCTATTTCATTAATTGCATTCGGATAGAACAAATTATTCATTTAATTATGAGCCAGGAATTTTATAATACCATCACTCAGCCTGTTATTGCCGAATTTAAAGACAGAGGCAGTCAGTTTCTGGCCTATGCTTACCCGTTATCTTCGGTTGAAGAATTTAAATTAATGCTGAAAGCATTAAAGGAAGAGCATCATAAGGCAGTGCATCATTGTTTTGCTTACCGACTTGGTGTTGATGGAAATACATTCCGTGTAAGTGATGATGGTGAACCATCAGGTAGTGCAGGTCGCCCCATTCTTGGGCAGATCGACAGTAAGGAATTAACCAATGTGCTGATCATTGTTGTACGTTATTTTGGCGGCACGTTATTAGGTGTTCCCGGTTTGATTAATGCATATAAAACGTCTGCAGCACTGGCTTTGCAGACTACGCCGATTGTTCAAAAGCAGATTGAAGTGAATTACTTCCTGCATTTTGATTACACCAGGATGAATGATGTAATGATGGTGGTGAAGCAGTACAACTGTACGGTGATCAAACAGGAAATGAATTTGTTCTGCGATGCAGAGATCGGTATTCCTAAAAACCGTTTGGAGGAAGTGCTGTATAAATTCAAAGATTTACATACAGTAGAGATGAAAAAGCTTGCCTGATTTTTTTTTTGATAGAAACGCAGATGACACAGATATAGGCGGATTTGAACGGATAAAAAAGAGCAATGACCAGTTATGATCCGTGTTCTCAGTGCCTTCTACTACGCTTTTCCAGTTAATTTATACACTAATAACCCCACCGCTTCTTTTAAAAAAACATCCCAGTTTTCAAATGATTTGTAAGAAGGCATAACTGCATCAATGAATCGTATTGGGTTATTAACGGTATTGAAATTGCAAGGGAAAGCGATTGTTTCAAT
>JANOIQ010000262.1:0-1827 GCA_031407835.1 Chitinophagaceae bacterium | reverse complement strand
AAAAAATACTTAAAAAGCTTCCTGACAATTCTGTTGACTTAATCATTACATCTCCTCCCTACGCTGACCAGCGTAAAAATACTTACGGTGGAATTCAACCCGATAAATATGCAGATTGGTTTCTTCCAATAGCAAAAGAGTTATTAAGAGTTTTAAAACCTACCGGAACGTTTATTTTAAATATTAAAGAAAAAGTGGTTGAAGGAGAACGAAGCACGTATGTTATGGAGTTGATTCTTGAAATGCGTAAACAAGGGTGGCTTTGGACAGAGGAGTTCATTTGGCATAAAAAAAATTGCTACCCAGGCAAGTGGCCTAATCGTTTTCGGGATGCCTGGGAAAGATTACTCCAATTCAACAAAGACAAGAAATTTGCTATGTATCAGGATGAAGTGATGGTACCTATGGGAGATTGGGCTAAATCAAGACTAAAGAACCTCAGCGATACAGATAAAACCAGAGATAATTCAAAAGTAGGCAGCGGTTTTGGCAAAAATATTTCAAACTGGTTAACAAGAGATAAAGCATATCCTACAAATGTTTTGCATTTGGCTACTGAATGCAACAATAAAAATCATAGTGCTGCCTTTCCGGAAGAGCTTCCCGAATGGTTTATAAAATTATTTACAAAGGAGAAAGATACTGTTCTCGATCCCTTCATGGGATCAGGAACTACCCTGCTTGTTGCTAACAGGATGAAACGTCATTCAATTGGGGTTGAAATTATGCCTGAATACTATGAAATGGTAAAAGAACAGATTAAACCTATTGAATTATATTTATTGGAACCTAAAGCAAAATATGAAAAAACTAAACCTAAAAGACGTTACGCAGTACGTTGAAGATAATATTGGAACATTTCACCAGAAACGTATTCAAAGCTTAGATAAATTAAAACTTAAGGAAATACTAAAGCGGAAGAACCCGTATTTGTTTAAAGCAAAATATATGCTTACAGCAGAGCAAATCATCAGAGGATTTGTAGATGCACATATTTCATCAAATGAAGAAACTATTTTCGGAGATTGGCTTGAAGGCCTGGCAAAATATATTTGTGATGTTATTTTTTCTGATGAGGTTGATTCAAAAGCTGCTTCAACAGGAATTGATCTTGACTTTGTGAGAGATGGAAAAAGATATTTGATTACCATAAAATCAGGGCCTAAATGGAGTAACAACAATCAAATTAACCAGATGTATTCAAACTTTAAAGAAGCTAAAAGGAAAATTCTTACCAGTGGCAATAAGTTGGAAATAGTATTTGTAAATGGCTGTTGTTATGGGAAAGATGACAAGCCGCATAAATTCCCCCAAAAAGGGCCAGATTATCTGAAACTTTGCGGCCAGAGATTTTGGGAATTTATTTCAAATAACCCTGACCTTTTTACAGAAATAATTAACCCGTTAGGATATAAATCAAAAGAAAAAAATGACGACTTCCTGCAGTCTTACTCTCAAATGATCAATAAATTCACAAAAGAATTTACTTCAGATTTCTGTGATGAAAATGGCATAATTAATTGGGATAAATTAGTACGATACAATTCTGCATCAGGTAAAGTATAAATTTTACAACAAACTCATTCCTCTTCTTTCTGGCTTTTCCACCAACGCCAGCCAATAAAACCAACTATGGCAAAAGGAGCAGCCATCAAATAAATGATGGCACCATTCAAAGCCTTGGCGGGTTTTTCACCCAGCTGTGAAGCGGTTTTGGTACAGATGGAACATTGCGCTGCAGCATCTGTTGACAAAACAACAACAGCAACCATGATGAAAACCAATATCAATCCCCACTTATTCATTTCAGAAGTATTTACAGCAAAG
>JANOIQ010000238.1:0-4632 GCA_031407835.1 Chitinophagaceae bacterium | reverse complement strand
AATGAATGTGATGTGTTGATTGCTGTTGGTATGCGTTTCGATGATCGTGTTACCGGCCGCTTAGATAAATATGCCAAGCAGGCAAAAGTGATTCATCTCGATATTGATCCATCAGAGATTGATAAGAACGTAAAAGCAACTGTTCCTGTTTGGGGCGATTGTAAAGAAACCTTACCAATGCTTACTGCATTGATTGAATCAAAAGTATATCCGAAGTGGCTGCAGAAGTTTCATGATTGCATGGATAAAGAAAAATCAGTTTGTATTAATGAAGAACTAAATCCAACTACGGAAATATTAACAATGGGTGAAGTAATTTCATTGGTAAATGAAATTACAAAAGGTGATGCAATCATTGTTACCGATGTTGGTCAGCACCAGATGGTGGCCTGCCGTTATGCTAAATTCAATCAAAGCAAAAGCAATATCACCAGTGGTGGATTGGGAACAATGGGTTATGCTTTGCCGGCAGCGATTGGTGCAGCATACGGCGATCCTGATAGAACAGTGATTGCAGTAATTGGTGATGGTGGTTTCCAGATGACGATCCAGGAGTTGGGAACGATTATGCAGTTCAAACCAAATGTGAAAATATTAATTCTCAATAATCAGTTTCTCGGAATGGTGCGCCAGTGGCAGCAACTCTTTCATGAAAAACGTTATTCATTTGTTGATATCCAAAGCCCCGATTTTGTACAGGTAGCAAAGGGATATGGCATTCCCGGACAAAGCGTTTCAAAGCGTCCTCTCTTAAAAAATGCATTGAAAGAAATGATTGAATATAGTGGCAGCTATTTGCTGGAAGTGATGGTAGGTAAAGAGAACAATGTATTCCCGATGGTGCCGCAGGGTAAAGGTGTTTCAGAAGTTGTTCTTTCAAAAGATGAAATTTAATAACCCGTCAGCGGTTTAAGGAGAATAGTAAAATGATAACTGAAGTAGCTGTTTTAAAAATAAGGCCCGGGCAATCTGCTGAATTTGAAGAATCTTTTATTACGGCACAGCCAATAATAGAATCAATGAATGGATATATACAACATGAGTTGCAGCAGTGTATGGAGGAAAGTGATAAATATTTACTGGTCATTCGTTGGAAAACAATAGAAGATCATACAATAGGTTTCAGACAAAGTGAAGGATATAAAGAATGGAAAAAATTGTTACATCATTTTTATGATCCATTTCCGGTAGTTGAACATTATAAGCGAATTTTTTAAATTATTTTATGGTAAAACAGGAATACACAATAACAGTTTACACAGAAAACCAGATTGGTTTGCTGAATCGCATTGCGATCATCTTCTCCCGGAGAAAGATAAATATTGAAAGTTTGAATACTTCACCCAGTGAAGTGGACAGCGTTCACCGTTTTACAATTGTGATCAATGAAACAGAAGATGTAGTAAACAAAATCTGCCGTCAGATTGAAAAGCAGGTGGAAGTTTTAAAAGCATATTATAATACCAACGATGAAATTGTTTGGCAGGAACTGGCCATGTACAAAGTGCCTACCGAAGTTATTGCTGAACAGGTAAAGGTTGAAAGGCTGTTAAGTCAGTATGGTGCAAAAGCAGTTGTAATCAGGAAAGATTATACCGTGTTTGAAGTAGCCGGCCATCGTGAAGAAACAGATAATTTTATTAAAGTGCTGGAACCATTTGGTTTGATTGAGTTTGTACGCAGTGCAAGAATTGCCATTATTAAAGACAGCGATGGGTTCCATAGTAAACTGAAAGAATTTGAATACAAAGAACCAAGTGAGGAGGTGATTGAAAATGAATTTTTAGATAAGCAGGATGAGGTGTTTAGTATGTAAAGGGCTCCCCAAACCCCCGTCCGACCAGTTCATCCGGGCGGGCCTCCAAAGGAGGCGCTTAGCAAGGCACAAAGCCAACTAATTTAAAGTGTATAATAAAATTGGATACGTTGATAGGTGTTGAGTAAAAAATTAGTAGCTGATGTGGTAGAATAAAAAGTTGATGAAAAATTTACAGCACCGCTCCTTCTCTTTTGGAGAAGGAGATGGAGGATGAGGCCGAATAAATAAGTCTATAACAATAAAAACAAAAACAGAAAATTCAAAATGGCAAATTATTTTAACACGCTGCCGCTCAGGGAAAAATTAAATCAGTTAGGTGTTTGTGAGTTTATGAACTATAGTGAGTTTGCGGATGGTGTGAATGTATTAAAAGGAAAGAAAATAGTCATTGTTGGTTGTGGCGCCCAGGGTTTAAACCAGGGTTTGAACATGAGAGATTCAGGGTTGGACATTACCTATACATTGCGCAAAGAAGCAATTGAAGGTAAACGTGCCTCCTGGAAAAATGCAACAGAGAATGGTTTTACCGTTGGTACATATGAAGAGTTGATTCCATCAGCTGATCTGGTATTGAATCTTACACCTGATAAACAGCATACTTCCGTTGTTAAAGCAATTATGCCATTGATGAAAAAAGGTTCTACGCTTTCTTATTCACATGGGTTTAATATTGTAGAAGAGGGAACGCAGATAAGAAAAGATATTACGGTGATCATGGTGGCTCCGAAATGCCCCGGTACAGAAGTAAGAGAAGAATATAAAAGAGGCTTTGGTGTGCCTACATTAATTGCGGTGCATCCTGAAAATGATCCGGAAGGTAAAGGATTGGCACAGGCAAAAGCATATGCTGCTGCCACAGGTGGTCACAAAGCAGGTGTATTACGTTCATCATTTGTAGCAGAAGTAAAATCAGATCTCATGGGCGAACAAACCATCCTGTGTGGTGTGTTGCAAACAGGCTCTATTTTATGTTTTGATAAAATGGTACAGAAAGGAATTGAACCGGGCTATGCTGCAAAACTGATTCAGTATGGTTGGGAAGTAATTACAGAAGCATTAAAGCATGGTGGTGTTACAGCAATGCTTGATCGTTTATCAAACCCTGCAAAACTGAAGGCATTTGAATTATCAACTGAACTGAAAAATATTTTACGTCCATTGTTCCAGAAGCACCAGGATGATATTATGAGCGGTGAGTTTTCATCAACCATGATGGCCGATTGGGCCAACGATGATAAGAATTTGCTCACATGGCGTGCAGCAACCGGAGAAACGGCTTTTGAAAAAACAGCTCCAACTACTGCAAAAATTTCTGAGCAGGAATTTTTTGATAATGGTTTGCTGATGGTTGCCTTTGTTCGGGCAGGGGTTGAACTGGCATTTGAAACAATGGTGGAGGCAGGCATTAAAGCTGAATCAGCTTATTACGAATCATTGCATGAAACACCTTTGATCGCCAATACAATTGCCCGTAAGAAATTATATGAAATGAACCGTGTAATTTCTGATACAGCTGAATACGGTTGTTATTTGTTCGATCATGCGGCAAAACCTTTATTGAAAGAGTTTATGTCAATTATTGATAAAGATGTGATTGGTACCAATTTCAACACAGGTAAGGATGCAGGAGTTGATAATAAAGAATTAATTGCAGTCAATCATATTCTCCGTTCGCATCCTGTAGAAAGGGTGGGTACGGTGTTAAGACAGGCGATGACGGATATGAAAGTGATCAATACGGAAGCATAAAGAAACAGGTTAGAGAAAAAGGCAATGTGTTTGGCGGCCTGCTGTGAGTTGAGTGTTAGAAATACGAAGAGTATCAGAACATTTGTTAGTTGATAAATTTGGTAATTTTATACGATTGCTTGCTACCAGGTAGAAACGCTGTTTAATCTATTTATTCATATCAAAACTTGCAAAGCAGAATGGCAGGCAACAAAGGTTTATACGACCCGGCATTTGAACATGATGCATGTGGTATTGGTTTCGTGGCCAGTATAAAAGGTCATAAATCCCATCAGCATATCAGTGATGCGTTGACTGTGTTGGAAAACATGGAACATCGTGGTGCATGCGGATGTGAAAATAATACAGGCGATGGTGCCGGTATTATGATTCAAACACCGCATGAATTTTTCTTTGAGGAGTGTTTGAAACTTGGCGTTCATCTTCCTTCATTTGGAAAATATGGTGTCGGCGCAATTTTCTTTCCGAGAGAAGTTAAATTGAGAGAAGAGTGCCGTGATATTTTCAACCGCACAGCAGAAAAGCTGGGATTGGAAATTCTGACGTACAGAAAAGTTCCGGTTAATCCTGATGGTATTGGACCAACTGCATTAAGTGTTGAACCTGAAATGGAACATGTATTTGTTGCATGTCCTGATCATATCACTAACCCGGATGAGTTTGAACGCAAGTTGTTTGTGCTGCGTAATCATGCAACACATCTTATCAACAGTACAGTAAAAAAAGATGCCATTGGTTTTTACATTGCATCACTTTCGTATAAAACAATTGTTTACAAAGGGCAGTTAACCAGCGGACAGGTACGTGGTTATTTTCCTGACCTCAGTAATAAAAGAGTAGTGAGTGCATTTGGCTTGGTGCACAGCCGTTTTGCAACAAATACATTTCCTTCCTGGAAACTGGCCCAGCCATTCCGTTTCATTGCGCACAATGGAGAAATCAACACATTACAGGGAAACCTAAACTGGCTGAAATCAAGTGAGCATGGTTTTACTTCTCCCAACTTCACACAGGTTGAAATGGAAATGCTGCTGCCCATTATCACTGGTGGCCAATCTGACTCT
>JANOIQ010000236.1:0-34270 GCA_031407835.1 Chitinophagaceae bacterium | reverse complement strand
AACACCGTAGACGTTTGTGTTTTGAAATCTGTTTCTCTTATCTCAAGGTCATCCTCACGCATTTGAAAACTGTCAATGCCATGATTGATCTGCGCATTTCTTATAGAGTTGGTAAAATCAATCTGTTCCAGTGTATCACCAAACTGAAAAGGTCTTGTTTCAGGATTAATTTCATCGCCCATTCCCGGTTTAAATGTTTGATGATTTCCCTGTTTTGTTTTTTTGAGCTTGCCGAAAATTTCTTCCAATGATTGGCGGCGGATCGTTTGTTCTGTTTTAGACGTAATCTTGAATTCACCAGTTACTCTGTTTTCATCGAGGTAACCTTTTTCTTTCAGCTCCTCAATAAAATCGCCAATACCATACTCATCATTGGTAAGTTGAAATTTGCGATCGAGCTGGTTGAGCCAATCCATGGCTTCGGTAACATCACCGCTGGTATAAGTAAGCAACTGGGTAAACAGGTCGAGCAATTGCTCAAACTTGGTTTGCCCGTTTTGCGAGGGATCATATTTGGAAAAAAAATGGCCTATCATAATCAATTATCAATTTACTTTAATTTTTGCAAACGGTTTTTAGTTACCGTTTTGGAAGAACAACAAATACCGAACCTAAAAAGTTCTTGACAGTATTTCAGGTGATTTCTTATTTTACCGTCAGAAAAATACATATCCATGCGAAAATTCACTCATTTTGTCATTCTCAGTCTTGTCAGTATTGCTCTTTTTACCTCCTGCAAAGGGCCTGAGTTGCTTCTGAAAAAAGAGGCAAAAATTGAAACACTGAACCTTGAGCTCGACTTACGGATTATACAGGAATTTGAATACAAACAGGAAATTCTGAAAAAGATGACAAAGTTTGTTGAGGTGTACAACAGTGAAATACATCCATTTAAACTTTCATTAAACAGCGGCATACAAACCAGCAGTTGCCAGGTAAAATTGGTGATGGTGAAATTTGTACATACAAAACAAAACGTATTGGGAACGGTTGTAACGGCAGCTGGTATTGGAACGGCCACTGCACTCATTGTTACCGGTTTTCCCGTTCCATTTGGATGGGTTTATATTCCCAGTGCAAGAACAACTATGACACCCACACTAAGCAGTGACATTACTAATGTAGAAAACTTTCAACGGGTAGGTATTTCTTCCGTTGGTATGTACCGTAAAATGAACAAACAGATTGAAAAACAAAGTACCAAGTTTGTAAAATACATGGTGTCGGTTGTGCAAACAATTGAAGAGGAATACAAAGCAAATAATAAGCAATAAAAAAGCCGGGAAGAAGGGAAGGCGGGAATTGAGTTGTAAATTCTTCTTACCATCTTTCCGCCTTACCGGCAAACTAATCACATCAAAGCTTCTCTTTTATTTCAATCTCCCTTGAACTTTCAATCAAAATTGCATTGCAAATTATTCAAAACGAAAAAGCCGGGAAGAAGGGAAGGCGGGAATTGAGTATTAAACTTCTTCTCCCCGTCTTTCCGCCTTACCGGCAATTTATTAAGAGCGAAACGCTGCTGCTTTATTTCTGTGTATCAGGTTTGTTCTTGATCGTTTGCGGAACTTCTTTGTTCGGCTGTATTGTATCCGATCCCGGTTTTATTCCCTGTACATATTCTTTTAATGCATTATCAATACCCTGTATCAATTGCTGAGCCATCTGGTATTCGTATTCAGCTGGAGTTCTTGTATCGCCATCTGAAACAGATTCATAGAAAGCCATTTGCTGCTGACAATCTTTTTTCACCTGTTCCATAATGTGTTTGCCCAGATTAATATCACCAGCCTGAAAAGCCGTCATGGCAAAATAGAAACTCTTTTCATTATGATCGTTTCCGTAACGGGAAGCCATACCATACGGCATATTCTTTTCTTTCATCAGCTGATCGCAACGCTGCAATACTTTCTTTGCATCCTCTTTTCGTCCGGCTGCAATAAGGTTCATTGCAAGAATGGTATGTGCATTGCGGATGTTTAACAAATGCCTGCGGTTTTCTTCATCAAAATAAACACCGTCTTTATCGGCACTGCCATATTTGAATTTGTTCATCACCTTATCAAACATCCAATCCATATTTACAGTACCTCTTACGTTTGCAACCGGCACTAAGCGATAGGTTAAACCATCCTGGCGCAGGTAATCATCAAATCCCATCTGCAAAGGCTGAGTAAAGTAAATAGGCCGCTTCCATTTATTGGCTGCAATCACATTCATAATAGCAGCGTCGTTTTTAAAGAGATAACTTTTTGAAATCTGAAATCTCACTTCTTTCACTACACTGTCTTTTGCAGTAACGGTTCCGTTCTGTCTTACCACATTTTCATCAACCGGAACAATAACACGGTTCACAGGGAAAAAATTTAGCAGTTCACCACCTTGAGTACGGTACATTTTATTTTCTGCATCACTGCCTGCCTGGTCTTTCATCATAGTGTACAAATCAACATAAGAAGTATCGGTTTGTGAAACGGGAATATGATAAACAATATTCCGCTTATCTCCGGCAATCTGCTCTTCATTCCAGATTACATCAATCGGATCGCTTTGATTTACTTTATAACGGAGCTGGTTGATGTACCAGTCAGTACCTAATAAACTTGTATTGATCACACGAATGTCAGGACGGATACCTTTTACTTCCTGCGCATACCATAAAGGATACGTATCGTTATCACCAACTGTAAATAATATGGCATTAGGTGCACAGCTTTCCAGGTAATCTGCAGCCAGATCAGGTGCCAATGTTTTCTTGCTGCGGTCATGATCATCCCATTCCTGGCTGGCCATTAACATTGGTACTGCAACAAAACATAAAGCAGCAGCAGAATATGAACCGGCGGCTCCTTTAATTATTTTTTCAAACATTTCTTTTACCAGGAAGAATCCAAGACCAATCCAGATAGCGAATGCATAGAAACTTCCTACGTATGCATAATCCCTTTCACGTGGCTGCGGGCCGGCCTGGTTGAGGTATAATACAATGGCAAGTCCGGTTGATAAAAACAACAGACCAACAATCAGTGCATCACGCTTATGCTTGCTGAATTGCTGAATAATTCCAAACAACCCAAGTAAGAAAGGAAGGAAGAATAAGGTATTGTTTGCTTTATTATTTTTCAAACTGTCGGGCATCAGTTTCTGGTTTCCTAAACTGGCATTATCTAAAAACGAAATACCGCTGATCCAGTTACCATTTCTTCTTTCACCCACACCCTGCAAATCATTTTGTTTGCCGGCAAAATTCCACATGAAATAGCGCCAGTACATAATGCGTATTTGATATCCAAAGAAGAATTTAAAATTATCGGCCATATCAGGATCACGTTCGTAAGAAATTTTTCCTGTTTGCTTATCCTGCATTTTTCCAATACCTAAAAACTGTGCATAGTAATCTGCATGTCCCTGATCATTACTTGCATCCCACACACGTGGAAACACCATTGTTTGCTCAGGAGGATATACCGCTTTCCGTTTTATACCTACCACTTCATACTTATCGCCTACACGCTGATACACATCACCCACATCTTCATAATTTGCTTCTGCTGTAAATACCTGGCCTTTTAATAATGGTATATCGCCATACTGCTCACGACTTAAATAACTTACTAATGAAAGTGGGTTATTTACATCATTCATATCAACTGCAGGGTTTGCATTGGAGCGAATCATGGTAGTAACATACGTTGAGTACCCAATGAGCATAAAGGCAAAACTCCACAAACCTAAACGCAGAAAGCGCCAGTGATTTGTTTGTGCCCATCTTAAACCAAACCAGATTAGTGCTGCTATTGCCGCAAAGAAGAAAATAAATCCAGAGAAGAAAGGCAGGCCAAAACTGTTTACAAATAAACGATCGAACCAGCCTGCGGTAGCAATACTCCATTGAATAACTGCCACCTGTATTACACCTAATATTGCTACACCAACAAGTAACGCAATAATTCCACCTGTCCATGTTGGCTTATACCTGCGGAAATAATACACCATTACAATGGCAGGGATGGTTAAGAGGTTGAGTAAGTGAACACCGATACTTAATCCCATCAGGAAAAAAATCAACACTATCCAACGTTCTGCATGTGTACGTTTCATATCATCTTCACCAGCTTTTGAATCTTCATGTTCCCATTTCAGAATAGCCCAGAATACAATGGCGGTAAAAAAAGAGGACAGTGCATATACTTCGCCTTCAACAGCACTGAACCAGAAAGAATCACTGAACGTATAAGCTAATGCACCAATAACACCTGCTGCCATAATACTGAACAACTGGTTTCCCTGCAACTCTTCTTTTTCTTTTTGCACAAGTCTTCTTCCAAAATGAGTAATGGTCCAGAACAGGAACATTATAGTGAAACCACTTGATAATGCTGATAACAGGTTTACACCAACAGCCGCATCATTGGGCGTAAAGAGTGTAAATAATCTTCCCAGCAAAATAAATAATGGAGCGCCTGGCGGATGCGGAACACCTAATTTATAGGCAGTGGAAACAAATTCACCACAATCCCATAAACTGCCGGATGGTTCCATGGTGAGAATATAAATGGCACATGCAAAGAGGCCCGTGATCCAGCCTGTAATGTTGTTGAGCTTTTGGAAATTCATAAAAAGCGTTGGTTTAAAAACCCGGTTTAATGCGGGCAGGCAAAAATAAGGAGATGAGGGTATAAACCAGAATTTAACCAATCTTTTAACAGCCTTTCAATAATTAATGGATGAATTTGTATTTAACCGGCAGTAGAAACATGGAGCTTCTTCGTTGCGTCGCTCTCTTGTACGACATAACTATTAGCAGCATTTCCTACCTCACCCTCTTATCCCTCTCCAAAAGAGAGGGACGGCACAGCATTGCATAAGTAAGGTTTTATTACTAACAAACCTGCTGTGAATCATTCATCATCATAAATCTATCTTACAATTATTTTTTTTAATTGATGAAAAGTGTGGGCTGTGTTATGCAGTTCCCCCTTCAGGGGGCGGAGGGGGTTATTCAAAGTAAACACGGACAGTTTGATAGAACAAACGGCTCTGTGTATACTGGCTCATATTCTTTTCAGAGAAGCCCTGCAAACCAAAAAGCCCGGCAGCATTTCCCTTGTTAATGGCAATTTCAAGGTACCCGGCAGAGTTGAAAAGCGCCAGTTTCTCACCTTCGTTTACATCGGCATAGGTTTCACTGAACCGATCGATCACTTCATCCCGTTTAAAAACAATTTTAAAACGTCTGCCCTTGCGTTGTGCTTCAAACTCATCCTGTGTAATATTCACAATTACATTTTCAAAATGATCGATGGAAATGATCTGACCTTCCATGTACTGGTTGGTGGTCATGGGCCGTAATGGATTTCGTACCTGGATGGAAATCGAATCATCACCAATCTCTTTTAATTTTTTCCCTGCAGCTACCTGCTGAATAGCCCTTGCAAAAACTTCCGTACATGCCAGTGTGTGGCGGGCTGAAGATTTATCGAGCTGCAACGCCACTACTTCCTGCGGCGGTTCTTCCAGGATCATGGTGATGAGACCATTATCAGCAATGCAGAAATACTGATCATTGTGATGAACCATCAGCAAATGATCAGGCTTGTATTGAAACATATTTACCAAAACAAGATGAAAAGTACCAGCAGGAAATTGTTTGGTTGCATTTCTCACCACATAAGCTGCCTGCGGATCATTGAATGGAGAAAGGTGATGTGAAATATCAATCAGCTGAAAAGAAGAATCCTGTCTTACTAAAACGCCTTTTACTGCCCCGGCCAGGTAATCCTGTTCTCCTATATCTGATGTGAGGGTTAGTAGCGGCATGGTTAGTAATGGGAAATTAAAAATAAAGAATTATAAGTGCAGCAGAACTGAAGCAAATGAAAGATTCTTCATCTTTTATTTAATGAGCTTCCCTTCTCTGAAGAAAAATTTATGAATGTAGATGTCTGCTATCCTTGGAAAAAATTTACTCATAAACACTGTTGCCTTTCCGGTGAGTGTTAATACAACAGAACGTTTCCTTTTCTCCACTGCACGGATGATATGACTGGCACATACTTCTGCACTCATTAATTTTGATTCATTCATTGGTGTTTCGCCAATTGGTTTTCCTTCAGCATTCAATGCAACGCTTCTGATATTGGTTGAAATAAAACCGGGTGAAACCCATAATACATTCACGCCGTGCTGAAACATTTCAACACGTAAGGCTTCCAGCCAACCCTGCATGGCAAACTTTGATGCAGAATAAGCACTGCGGCCGGGAATGCCCCTGTTACCAACAATGGAAGAAATACCAACAACGGTTCCTTTATGTTCAATAATAGATGGTAACGCAAATTTTGTACAGTAAACGGTTCCCCAAAAATTCACATCCATCAGCCTTTTAAAAGCGCTGATTTCAGCATCATTAATTAATGCACGCATAGAAAGTCCGGCATTATTGATGAGAATATCGATACCGCCAAATGTCTTGATCGTAGAGTTAATAAAATTCCGGCAGTCAGATTCACTGCTTACATCGGCAACAACTACATGCAGTGGTTGTCCGGGGAATTGTGTTTGCAGATGATACAGTTTATCATGTTTACGGCCACAGGTTGCTACTCTGGCTCCTTTATTCAGCATCATTTCCACCAATGCTCTTCCTATTCCCTCACTTCCGCCTGTAATAACCACCACCATATTTTTGAAATCCATTCTGATCTGTTTTTTACAAAAATACGGCAGCCTTCTTCATTTCAATTGTTTACTCACATGATTGTAAAAAGTATTTTTTTTAAAACTTGGGAGCAAAACTGAATTACCCTATTTTTGCACTCCCAAAAAAACAGAAATGTTTTGTACGATTCCGTAGCTCAGTTGGTAGAGCACGACACTTTTAATGTTGGGGTCCTGGGTTCGAGTCCCAGCGGGATCACAAAGCAGGCTGCAAAGCCTGCTTTTTTTATGCAATCTTCCAGTATTTCAGGCTAACACAAGAAATATTTCATCAAATCTTGGTAATTCGAAACAACTCAATCGGTGACTATTTCGGTTACCATTGCTCATTCCTATTTTTAGGTAACCGAATTAAGTAAAGTGCTTGCCTGACAAGGGTTCCAGAATTGGCTGCTACCCCTCAACAATCAGTAAAAAGGGGTATCAGTAAACAAAATTCGGTTACCTAAATCACCACACGATGAAAGTCAATCAAAGCACTTGCATTTTGTTCTGGCTATTCAAAGCCAAAACATCCGCTGATGGCAAATCACCAATCTATTGCCGTATTACCATTGAAGGAAGAAGAGCTGAGTTCTCAACAGGTAAAAAGATCAATCAAGAATTATGGGATACAAAGCCAGGCATTGCAAAAGGCAAGAGCGAAGAATGCATTCACATCAACAAAGAACTTGCAAAAATAAAAGCAGGTGTACAAAAAATCTATGATCAGTCAGAAGCATTAAATCCGAGAGTAACTCCGGAAATGGTAAAGAATGCATACCTCGGTATCGGTGCTGCACATAAAACAGTTGCTGAAGTATGGAAAGAATATAATCAACTCTTGCATGAAAGAGCAACAGCTAAAGAACCAACCCTTAAATTGACATCATGGCAGCGATTTGAAATCACAAAAAATAAAGTCAATGCATTTATCAAACACAAGTACAAAACCAACGATAAGTTTTTGCGAGATATCAAAAATACTTTTGGTGATGATTTCAAACATTATCTTACTACAGTCGACAATATTTGTATGAACACTGCAATGAAGTATTTAAAAAATACAAAGCAGATGTTTCATTATGCAGCACTGCAGGAGTATGTTGATATAAGTCCCATGGCACATTTCAAATGCATCTACAAAAATCCAAAAAGAGAACGTCTTACCTGGTTAGAGATAATGAAGCTTTACGAAACACCTATGAAAGTAGAAAGATTGGAAGAAGTAAAAGACGTTTACTTATTTGGTTGTTTCACCGGTTACGCTTACATGGATGTATATAAACTGCAGTCCGAAAATGTGATGCCCTGGATTGATGGCACCAAATGGCTCATTAAGGATCGCTATAAAGGAGATCACAACAAATCCAATGTGCCGTTATTGGAAATCCCCTTGGCAATTATTGAGAAATATCGAAACCATCCTTATTGCCTTGCTAACAATAAACTCCTTCCGGTAAATAGCAACCAGCGTTACAATGCTTACCTGAAAGAAGTAGCAACTATCTGTGGTATCAATAAAGAACTTACTACACATACAGCCCGCCACACTTTTGCAACAACTGTTTTATTAGAGAATGATTGCCCTATAGAATCAGCCAGCGAAATGCTCGGTCATAATTCTATCCGCACCACACAGATCTATGCTAAAAGCACAGATGTAAAAGTCAGCAACAACATGAAAGATGTCCGTGCCCGGATTACATCAAAAATGCACACAGAAGACGCTGCCACTGGTTCCTGATGACCTGCTTTTACCTGCCTACTTTTTAGATTGTAATTCAATGCAGCATAATCTGTTACATTTTAGTCTTTTTAAATAATAAATACACTAACATTTGTTCTGTTTTGTGTAAATTTAGTTGTTCAAACTGCATGTCCAATACAGCCGCTATATTACCCAATGAAAAGGAGCTTTTTGCCCGTATGTCTCAAGGCGATGAAGCGGCCTTTACTGAGATATTTTATCACTATACCCAGCGCATCTACCATTACATATTGAATAAGACCAAATCTCCTGAAACGGCGGAAGAGATTGTTCAGGAAGTATTTGTAAAAATCTGGACCAATAAAGAAAAGTTCTCAGAAGTCAGTAATTACGAATCTTATCTCTTCACCATGGCCAGCAACAAAGTTCTCGACTGGTTCAGGAAAATGGCAAATGAGGAAAAACTAAAGAAGCATGTTTGGCAAACCATTGGTGAGTTAAGTAACATTACAATTGAAGAACTCGATTTTAAACACAGCCAGGAACTCATTAACAAAGCAATAGAGCAGCTATCACCGCAACGTAAAAAAATATTCCTGTTGAATAAAGAAGACGGATTGACACGACAGGAAATTGCAGATCAGTTAGACCTTTCCGTACACACTGTCAACAATCATTTAAATGAAGCAGTAAAGCAGGTAAAAGAATATCTGGAAAAAACGCCGGGAACTTCACTGGCAATGCTTCTTTTTATCGTTCAGAATATACCGTTCAAAGGATAACATATATACAACCTCATCCTGTTAACTTTCACAGTAATTATTGTGTTCTTTAAGGTTTAAAAGGCTCAGTTAGCTATCTTTACAAATAGGTCGCAAGACCTTTTTATAAAAAATATTCGTAGCGATTCGCTATTATTTGAGCACCTGAAAACTTGGGAATTTTCAATGCCACTCAGTAATAGATGGTCGCCACGCCTTTGGCGTGGTTGCCTCTATTGTGGCAAAGGCTCTCCCAAGTGCCCCAGATGCAATATGCACCACGTCAATTTTTTTATATGAATGCGAAACAACAGGGGCTTCTAAAACAACAGGTAAAGGATCTTCCTTTTTCCAGCGACTTAAAAAAATTATTGGAGTTCAACAACCTGGCCACACTACAGGATGTATTAAATATAGAAGTGTACAACTGGCACAAAAACCTTCCCGGCTTCACACACCACTACCAGCACGAAATCGTTTCCTATCTTCAAAAGAATGATTTGATTGATTCCCTGAAAGAAGATTAAACACACACTTCATTGATGGTATCTGCAATTGCCTTTATTAAATCCTTGTGAGTTTCAGGCAATCCATTATTAATACCAATTCTTAGTGAGGGAGGCAATTCAATATGAAAAGAAATCCATCTGTTATCAGTAATCGTTAAAGAATCTTTTGCTTTAAAATAAATATCCCTAAAACATCCATTGGTTTTATAGGTTTTCAGTCTTTCAATAGCTGCAACCTTTTCCTGAAGTATTGCTGCGAATTTTTCTGAATGCTTACTTCGTTCGTTTGTACCGCTTGATATTTCAATCACATGCTTGCCAGCTTTAACGCCACCGTGCCCGTGTATCTCAATCAGATACTTAGGCTTCCATTGAATTATTGCTTTGGAATAATCAGTAGCAAGTGATTTATTAGGATCAACTGACGCATAACAGGAAATCACTGTATTAGATTTCAAAAACTTGCTTAAGTCCCAGGCAATAAATCCTGTATTCTCATCTGACGCTTCGTGTGTTGAGCAAGGCAATTTTGTAACACCTCCGGGTGCGTGATGTGGCGCACCAATAACGATTGCACTATTCAATCTTTTACTTTTTATTAAACCAGTAGTCCTCTTATTCCTTAATTTTTGAATCATCATTCAATTTAAATAATTTCCTGTATCCCACTCACTATTCGTCCTGAGCTTGTCAAAGGATTGACCATTCACCTGTATTTACTCACGACTCCCGACTCTGAACTCTCGTCTCTTAATACCCCTGCACCCACTTAATCATTTCCTGTAACACCAGGATCGCTTTTTCTTTATGTGCCCTTTCTGCTTCATAAGATTTCTTCTCCAGGCTTTTGGCGCTTGGCTTTTTACTTTGCAAACTACTGCTGTGTTTACTCAAAGCCCGATACACAACGCTTCCGTGTGGATTCATCACAAGTTTGGAATCATGTGCAGCTCTTGCCAATATACCAAGCACATGCACCGATACGGAAAAATGCAACCGTTCTTCATCCGTTGGCAACGGGCTATCTTTTAATACCGGCGCTACCGAAAGCAACCTGAACTTTGTTTCCAGGTAATGTATTTCTTCATTGATCCATGAACACACCTGCTCTTTTATAGTGATAAGAGCAGGCTTTAAAGATACTCCCGGCTTCAGTTGTAGTTGATTATATTCCTTCCGGTAATGCAAGAGTTTTTCAATCTTATCCTTCTGCTCAGGTAACGCATTGATCACATCAACAATTTTAGAAAGACAATAACTCGCATACTCTCCATTGTTGAAATTCAGGTACACCAGCAATTTCAGTAGCTTTTGTTCAACGTTCTTTTCTTCTGAAAAACTGAGTTCGGTATTCAGATGATAAGTGAGACTCTTAATATAGATCAGTTGCCGGTAACTTGCTTTTTCCTTCTTGCAAAATGCGATCACCGGTCGCATAATAACAGTAACAAGTTCTTCATCCACACCCAACTTTCTGAATCGTTGACGCAAAATCTTCCAGTTACTTTTTAAACTGTCTTGCGTAATATGCAGGTACACATCAGTAACCTTTTCATCCGGGTTAAAGTATTCCCTGAAATTTTGCTCGATGAAATGAAGCAAGTCTTCAATACATCGAAATGCTTCCTTATAAAGGTTCACAATATCTTCAACAGGCGAAAAGCTATAGATACTTTGCGGGTCCTTCGGTAACAAATAATGATAAACCTTATCAGCTATTTGTATAAGCGATTTCTGATGATGATGTATAAAAATATCCCGTTGCCTGTCTTTACTGTTATAAATAGTAGTAACAAGCTGGCCGGTTATTCTTTCTTTCTCTTTCGCAAGAAACCGCATTGCTTCTGGAATCCTTGTCTCAAAAAATGTCTGTTCATACTGAAAATTTTTGGGGTGCAATGTTTCATCTATAAATTTTTCCAGCACACCCAGTTCATACTTAAGTGCCATTCTATAGGTTAGGTTTTTGGTAGCTGTTGTTCTCCATTAAAAAAACTCCCCCTTTAAAAGAGGAAGCCGCTAAAAAATCAGAACATTAATTGATTACCCTGAGCCAGGGGCACGCCACTTACCATTCATTGCTCGATGCCTTCAAGGTCATTTGAATAAATTCTATATACCTTTTCAAAGCCAGGTAGGTCCCCATCAAACCATCACATAAACTTTTGTCACTTCCCTCACCATCTCTTGTAAACCATATAAGATCATTATCTGTACGCTGCGCAGTCACATATAAATAGAACTCCTGATGTTCCTTTTTAAACTTTCCCATTCTTTGTAGTTGCCGCATCATAAAATGCTCCCATTCTGTCTGATCGGGTTCTATATAATTGCTCCTGAATAATAAAACATGATAACAGTAAGTATAATATTCTACTTCGGCAGAAAACAATGGTTTGATCTTTTTAAAAAAACATACCTCATCTGTTGTTTTTTCAAATGTATAAGCTCTTACATCCGTCATTAATTTTGCTTTATAATCTATTGCAATCTCAAAACAGCCCTGTATTCGTTCAGCCTCGTTTGTTTTTTCTTGCTTGCATTGCTCAATCACTGCAAGCATCTCTTCATAAAGCTGTATGCATCCCTTAAGGAATGTACACGCTTCTGATTGTTTTGGAATGGTCATCATAAAGGTTGGTTATGGCTAATGAATAGTCTATATACATTTCCCTCCACTTTCCTTTTTCCTGCATCATGAAAACCTTATATTAATAATAGTCATTGATAAACAATGCGTTCAAATGAAGAAGCATTTCCTTCGTCATCGCAGGCAGATCATATTCTGCTTGCCATCCCCAGTCTCTTCTTGCATAACTGTCATCAATACTGGCTGGCCAGCTATCTGCTATCTGTTGCCGGTAATCAGGTACATAATCAATTTTAAAATCAGGAACCCGTTCTTTTATCGAGGCAGCAATTTCTGATGGAGTAAAACTCATGCCACCGAGATTATAAGAAGTTCGCACACTGATTTGTTTCGGTGCAGCATGCATCAGATCAATGGTTGCATTGATAGCATCATTCATATACATCATGGGCAGTTTCGTATGCTGGTTCAAGTAGCAGGTATAGTTCTTTTCTGCAATGGCTTGCTGATAAATTTCCACAGCATAATCTGTAGTGCCCCCACCCGGTGCTGTTTTGTAAGAGATCAGTCCTGGATAACGAATGCTTCTTACATCCACTCCATATTTTTCATAATAATACTTGCACCACAATTCACCTGCACTCTTGCTGATGCCATATACAGTAGAAGGATGCTGTATTTCATACTGACCGCATTGCTCTTTTTTTGCATCCTTCCCAAATACAGCAATGGATGATGGCCAGAATACTTTTTCTAATTCTTCATCTTTGGCAATCTCCAAAACATTCAGGAGACTATGCATATTCAGATCCCATGCTTTTATTGGGTGTCGTTCACCTGTTGCGCTTAGCATGGCGCTTAAATGATAGATCTGTTGTATATCATTCTCTATTACAAGATGCCGCATTGCATTTCCATCCAGTGCATCCAATAATTCAAAATGCCCGTCAAGTACTGGCGAGTTGCTTGGCTCTTGTATATCTGTAGCTACTACGTTTGCATTTCCATGCAGCTTTCGCAAAGCAACAGTCAGCTCTGTTCCAATCTGTCCGGCAGCTCCAATCACTAAAACTTTACTCATGTGTAGATTTCACATTTTTATTTTTATCAATACGTTGAAAAAGAAAAACAGGGAGGTAGTAGAAACAACCTCCGTCTCAATAGCCTAACTAATGAGTATGAGAAAATATTTTATTTAAAGACCTTCTTTCTGTTTATCCATTCTCAACACTTACCCCTTGCTTCTTGTACGTTGCACCTTGTTCCTTGTTCCCTGAACCTTGTTTCTTGTTCCCTGTACTTAAAAGAAGGCAGCTTCACAGCAAGTCAGACATCATTGATCCACTGCCACTCTTTCTGAACGTTACTTAACAGGAGAAAATAAAAATGATCCCCCGGGATTTGGATTTTATCAACTGAACATGAGAAAACCTTTTTTATTTCAACTCAATTGAAAAAGACAATCTCTTCGGTGGCAGACATTGTGAATCGTTACACAGCATATATTCTACAATACCTGAAATTTTTGTTTTTACTTTCTTCTTTAATGTAACAAGCTGTTTAAACACCACCATCCCTTCATAGTATTTTACCTGTATATCAAACACCTCTTCATGTTTTTCATGCAGCTTTCCTATTTCCTTTACAGGACCATTAAAAACAATCATCGGATTTTTATGAAACACAATTTGTGTTGGCACAGGTCCACCATCGGGCGTAAACTGGGAATAAATATGCCAGTTCCCTTGCACTACAGCCACAAGGCTGATTTCATAACTTTCGCTATTGATCTTTCTTGCACTATACTCCCACGTCACAGGGTTCTGTGCGGAAACAGGTTGCAAATAGATTAACCAGGCGAGAAAAAAAATAGATAGTTTCATTATTCAGTAGGAGGGCAGCCGTTCAACCACAATTGGTTTACACATATAGATGCCTCATATATCCTCTTGTTTAAATGGTGACAAAAACACAACTTGTGCACAAGCATTCCCGCATACCACTTTAGTAGTATGTTGTTTCCATAAGACGTTTCAAAACTGGTTATTAACTACTCTATGCTTTACTTTTTTTTTTAAATCGCAGGAAAAAAAAGTGAAGATCTCTGTCCTTCTATTTTAAATTTTTTGATCTCTTAACATATAAGTGCAGTGGAAAATGTAGAAACACCCTCCTTTACACTTTACGATTGCTACTTTGTGAGGAAGACTTTAAACAAACAAGATCATCCTCGAATTTTCAACCAACATATTTATACAAATTCATTCTTATAACAACCACTCACGACTTCTTACTTCCCGACTTCCGGTCTTTCCTTCTTCCTGAAAACAGGCCGGGTAGTTTTTCCTATGTCCAATATATCCCTACCCGGTTGCTCCTGTTTCTTTTCTTATATCAGGTCAATACATTTGTGCCGCTCCGTTAGCTGCATATAATAAATTCAACCACATAAAGTACTTAACTCATTTTTCTTTGACCATTTACCATTGTCATTTGTGAAAGTCCAGTCATCTGCACGTTAACAACATTAAATTCCCGCTCCAATCTTTTCTGAATCTGCATTGCACTCTCGTTTGTTTCAAATACAGAAATCATAAAATGCAATCGTTCATCACCGATGTTGAAATTCGTGTACATTTCAACAAATGGAATTCCTCGTCTATGAAAAGCATTCATGATTTTTATAATGACAGAAAAATCAGGCTCAGCCTCAATCTGGAAAATGAATTTTTGTTTCCCCATTTTATTTTTCATTTCTCATTCTGTCTTCTCTCTTAGCTATAAGTGCAGCGGAAAATGTAGAAACATTCTCCTTTACACTTATTTATCCTTAAGTAAAGATCAAAACACACTGCATACTTAAGTTTCTATATACTTCCTTATAAACAATCTCTACTTTCCCTGTAAACTCTTTGCTATTAATCATACCCGAACGTTTCTCACAATTATGTTATCTGAATTTATATACAGACATGCTTTTATATTTTTCTCCAGGCCTCAACAACGTACTCGGAAACACTGGCTTATTCGGACTATCCGGAAAATGCTGTGTCTCCAAACAAAAAGCAGTCCTGAAATCATCCATTCCTTTGCGCAGTTTATTTTTACTTTGCATAAAATTGCCCGAATAAAATTGCAGACCCGGTTCTTCGGTTATTATTTCCATTACGATACCAGTTTTATCTCCAGTCACCGTTGCTGCCAGTTTCATTCCACTTCCATTCAGCACATAGTTATGATCATACCCTTTTCCGAATAGCAATTGCTGATGATGATCATTGATATTCTTTCCAATCGTTTTTGTCTCATTAAAATCAAACGGACTTGCATTCACGAGTAAAATATCTCCGGTTGGTATCAGTGTAGAATCCACTGGCGTATAATGATCTGCATTGATCTGCAGAACATGATTCAATATTGTTCCGCTGCCTTCACCATTCAAATTAAAAAACGCATGATTGGTTAAATTCACAACCGTTGCCTTATCAGTTGTTGCTTCATACAACATCTTCAACTCATTATCATTAGTCAGTGAATACGTAACCTTCACCTTCAGATTACCGGGAAATCCTTCCTCCCCATCTTTCGATAAATAACTGAATTCAATGGAACTATCATTCAATTGTTTCGCATCCCACAGCTTGTATTGAAACCCGTTCTTACCTCCATGCAATGCATTCACTCCATTATTGATTGTTATTTGGTATAATGAAGTATCAAGTTTAAACTGGCCCTTCGCAATCCTGTTTCCATAACGTCCGATTGTCGCACCAAAATAAGGTTCAGTACTTTTTGCATACTGTGCCACACTATCAAAACCGATGACCACATTTACCAGCTTTCCATCTTTACCCGGTACTGATAAACTCATCAGCCTTGCCCCTTCATTGCAAAATGTTGCCTTTAGTCCATTCTTATTGGATATAGTGTACACCCCATCTTCAATCGCTTTATTTTCTTTACAGGCTGAAAGCAGCATACAGGAAATGATAAAAGTTATTAGTTGTTTCATCTTATTTATTCTTTTCTATAGCCTCACTAAACATTTTCTTTTCATCAGGCTTCATCGTACTCCCATATTTTTCTACATATACCGTTGCCGTCGGAATATACAGTGTCCAATCGCTTTGGTTATAGGTATGTATCGTTTTTGCCCTCAAATAAATTTCTTCCCCCGGTGCTCCATAAGCTTTGATCTTTTCTTCAAGCTCATTCCAGTCAGGTTTGGCCTGCGCATTAGGAACATACGATGCAATCACATCCTGGTAAATAATATTCATGAGCTTCACACGAAGTGTTCGTTGTTCTTTTCCTGTCAACTCTTTTTCATGTTCAATCAAAACCATGAATCCGGGATCACTCACGATCTTAGTGCTTGCTTCAATGAAAGCAAAGTCATCTGTACTGTATGGCTTTTGTATTTTTGTTATATACTCCGCAGCAAAACGGTTCTTTCCTGCAGCATCATTATTCTGTATCGCCATCATTGTAAGCCTCTTTAAAAAAGCAGCATCCTTTTTCCCGTTTACATATTGCTGAAACATGTCAGCATACAACTGTGCTGGTTCTGTGAGGTCGGCATTCTTTGCAGTCACTTTGGGAATAGCTCCAATCGTTTTATTCAATGGCGCATGTATTTTCCGAAGCTCAGCAAAAGGAATTTTTATTACCTCACGGTCATAGGTCATCAATCCATTCTGCTCTCCCTCTACATCAAAAGGCTGTGTATAAATCGAAGCACTCAATCCTTCTTTCTCCAGCAATTGTAAATGCTGGTTCATCACCTGGTATTTTGCTTTCAAAGCAGCAGGCGTTACATTAATATATCCCCATGCACTGTTGCTGTTCCATTGATGATCAGGAATAAACACACCAATACCACCAAACTCTCCCAGCACTCTTGCTTTACCGGGTTGCTGTTTTGCATTCATTGGATCAGGATAACTATGAATATCTGATATGTCGGATGAGACATATGCATTGGGTGAAGGGCTTCTCAATTTTTCATTCACATATAGTATCTCACCGGAATGTCCGTTTACCAGTCGTGAAGGATCTGTTTTTTTAATCCATTCAGTTAAACGTTGCTGATCATAGGCCCCCCATTTCTCATTGAAGAGAACCCATGTTGTTATACACGGATAGTTATGCAATTGCTTCATCATCTCAGCTCCTTGTTGTTCAAAAATTTCTTTGGCTCCGGTAGGTAATGAAGGGTTCGGTTGTACAAAATCCTGCCACACCAGCATCCCGATTTTATCAGCATGATAATACCAACGTGCCGGTTCTACTTTAATATGTTTACGGATCGTATTAAACCCCATTTGTTTGATGGCTTCGATATCAAACTTCAATGCTTCATCAGTAGGTGCAGTATGTAACCCATCGGGCCAGAAACCCTGGTCTAATACACCAAGATTATAATAAGCTTTGTTGTTTAAAAAAATGCGGTCATACCCATCTGTAGATTTTTTTATCTCTACTTTCCTCATACCAAAGTAGGTTTTCACAAAATCAATTTTTTTCTCATTATGATACAAACCAATATGGAGATCATATAAAAATGGTTTACCTGGTGTCCATAGATTAAGATCTTTTATTGGAATATCAATTTCAAACTTGTCCCAGGCTGTTTCACTTTTTTCATTTACTAGTGTGGTAACAATAAAATAGTTATCATGTTTGCCGGCTACGTTTACTTTTAAGTGCAACACCCCTTTATCAATATCAGGTGTCATTTCAAGAGATTCAATATAAGTTTCAGGCACTATTTCCATCCACACGGTCTGCCAGATACCGCTGCTAGGAGTATAATAAATACTTTGAGGACTCAAAACCTGCTTCCCTCTTGGTCCAATCCCTGCATCACTTGGATCATAAACTTTTACTATTAATTCATTTGCTCCATTTTTTAATGCACCCGTGATATCAAAACTAAATTCAGTATAACCCCCTTCATGTTGTCCAACTTTTTTACCATTCACATAAACCCAACACTGATAATCCACTGCTCCAAAGTGGATCAGAGTTCTTTCTCCCTTTGTCATCGTGCCTGCCCCGCTTTTTGCGGGGAGCTTGTCGAAGGATCTCTTATACCATAACAATTGATCCGGTTGCAATGCTTTCTTCACTCCTGACAATTGCGACTCTATCGGATAAGGAACAAGAATTTTTCCTTGCATTTTTACATTCGTGAAATTCGCTTCATTCGTGTAATTCGTGATGCCATATTCCCAAAGCCCGTTCAAATTTTGCCAGATACTCCGTTGCATTTGCGGCCTCGGGTATTCCTTCAATGCATTTGATGGAGAAACTTCCTTACTCCATCTTGTTGCAAGTTGAAATGCAGCAGGCTTCCACTGCTGAGCTTTAATAATTGTTAGCTGACACGAAAGAACAACAAACAGTATGGTGATTTTTTTCATTGATATAACTTTAAATAGTCTTCGCTGCTGTTAATGATTATCATTTATTTTTACGGGTGATCATCTCCCAATTGTCAGTGCGGAAAGGTGATGCCGGCAATAACCAATCGCTGAAAAGATTACCGTCAGGATTATTGCCCCATTGATAGCGTACAGATATCGGCTTACTCACATTCTTCGATTTGGCAACAATAGTATGACCATCAATGGTTGCTTTGGCCCTGTAAAAAACACTGTCGGTTCCGGCGATATAAAAACCTTCCAATTCAAACCCGTTACGGCTTCTGAGTCCTACCTCCGGGTTAGAAAAGAAAATGCGGACGGAATCACTTTCGATCCGGCTTTCCTTATATAATGGTCCACTGTAGGGGATGGGTTTGCCATAAAGTTTGCCTAAGGCTATGTAAGCCAGACGAAGTCCGAAATCTTGCTTGTTGCTGGGATGCAAATCAGGATCTTTCAGATCGATTGTAACTGCCATCGCTGTATTGGCTTCCGTCAATGTTTCAAATTGCGCCTCCCGCATTTCAGCCCATGCCGACTTAATATCAATACTGTCACGCTCATAGGTGACGGGCAACTGCACATAGAAAAAAGGGAAGTCTCCCTGTTGCCATCTTTGGCGCCAGTCACGGATGAGTTTAGGAAATAATTCTTTGTAATCATATGCGCCAAAGGCGTTAAACTCGCCTTGGTACCAAAGCACCCCTCTTATCCCGTAAGGTGTTAAAGGAGCAATCATTCCGTTGAAAAGTGATCCGATACCATAATCTCTCGCACTGGTATCTTTTTCGACCTTAATGGCTCTTTGTTTATAAGATGGTATCGTTTTAAGCATGAGCAAACTCGTCCATAATTCGGCAGTGCTTCCGCCAACTGCACTTTGAATCAGCCCAATCGGAATACCCGTTTGGGTATACACTTCACGGGCAAAAAAATAGGCTGTCGATGAAAACGTTTTGACCGTAGGAGGTGAACATTCACGCCATTGATCTCCAACAACGGTAATATCCTCCGTCATCCTTGATGAAAAGGTAGGTTGCACTTGTAATAAACGAATGTTGGGAAAATTAGCTTTGGCTATTTCATGTTGCGCATGGTTAACCGGTAAACGGAAACTACCACCGTCATTCGGCCATCCCTCCAGGGGCATTTCCATATTCGATTGACCGGAACAGACCCATACTTCGCCGATGAGAATATTGTTAAACCGGATCTTTTTCCCTTCACTTTTCACAGTCAGTTCATAAGGTCCACCATAAGAAAAGACAGGTAATTGTAAAGACCATTTCCCGCCAACATTTGCATGAGTACTAAACTGCTTTCCTCTAAAATGAATTGACACTTTTGCACCTGCTTTAGCTTTACCCCAGATCGGAATGGGCTTCTGTTGTTGAAGCACCATATTATTACTGAATACATGTGGCAACCATAATTGAGCCTCACAGGTACAGCAAAAAATCAATAATAAAATAATAAAATATAGTTGGCGGCAACTTTTCAGTTGAAACAATCTCGTAATTGTCATACAATTTATTGATGATTACATGATTAGATTACTTAGTTGCTTACATTTCTATAGAAGCCTTCTTTTTTTAGAAACAATAACATCGGTTCCAACCATTCAATAACGGGTAACCGTTGCGTGAAACCATGATTACCTTTTGGATAGATATGTAGTTCAGCATCTACACCCTCCATTTGTAACCACCGGTACATCTGCACACTGTTTTCTACATTCACCAAACCATCATCACCTGCATGGGTAATGTAGGTTGCTGGTGTTTTGGGGCTGATATTATCCTCGCTGGAAAAGAACTTGATTTTTTCTTCGGATGGATTTTGACCTAATAAATTATTCATCGAACTGGAATGTGTTAATCCTCTTTTCATGCTGATCACAGGATAAACAAGGATCATGAAATCCGGACGTAGGCTAATGTTTTCTTGATTAGGTATGTAAGCAGGATTGTAATGTGTTCCCAGTGTTGATGCAAGATGGCCGCCTGCCGAATAACCAATAATGCCGATCTTATTGCTATCGATTCCATATTCCCCCGCATGCGTTCTTACATACTTTATTGTCTGCTGTGCATCCATTAATGGTCCCATACTTTTATCTCTCATCGTTTCATCTTTTGGTAAACGATATTTCACTACAAATGCAATAATTCCTCTTTCTGCAAATGCTTTGGCTATTGGAGTACCTTCTGTATCCGTTGCTAAGAAACCATAAGCTCCACCAGGAAAAATGATAATGGCTGTACCATTTGTTTTGTCCCTTGTTGGTTTATACACTGTAATTGTTGGTTTATCTGCCTCTTGTATAGTGCCAATGCTGTTAGGGATGCTATCGTTATATAATGGAATCACTTGCTGTGCGGAGATTCTGACACATATGACTGACAAAAACAAAAGAGAATAATATTTCGGTTCTATCCGTTTTTTAAACCTGTGAAAACTAGGGTTCATCTTTACTTTTTTTTGTGGTTTAATTTTATTCAGGACGTGTTTGATGTCGTTTCTTTCAGGCTATCGTTGCAAATGACAATTTTGACCATTGCTGTAGTTGGTCATCAAAATAAGCGATATAACAAATAATGATTTCATAGCTATTTTAAAATAAAAAAAGTAATCAGATCTTTATTTCTTTCGCAGTTTATTCATTACAGTATCATATTCTCCTCCCCATGTCCTTTCACCATTTTTCATCTTACTCAAAGCGGTTTGCCTCCAAACACTGGCGTTCAAATTAACTGCCTCTTCCTCCAATGCAATTGCCTCCTTTCTTAAACCAAGCTTATACAGCAGATTTGCTTTCGTGTCCATATAGATTGCTCTGACTTCATCTGTGAAATTCAGAGTAGGATCGTTTGCTTTTTGAATAATTACGTCCACCCATTGTATGGCTTTCCGGAATTCTTTCTTTTTTTGGCTATACTCAAATACTTTCCAAGCCTGATTGTTGATACCAAACGTACAAAACCAACTATCATTGAATCGTTCGATATCCATTATTTCCATGTATGTCATAAGTGACTTAAAGTATAAATTCCAATTAGTATCTACTTTTTCATACCAATGAGTCTTCATCTCCACTATAGCTCTTTCCGCATATAGCTTATTAGTTTGAGTTTTGATTTTTTTTCTTAAAGCCACCCAGTCAGGAATAGTTTTACTTGTCTTCGCTTGATTCAATACAGGATTTGAAACATTGGTCCAAATAATCCCGTTTAGAAAATCGTAAGTATAACCTCTGGTTTTCATAAGAGAATCGATACTAGATTCGTGACTCATGAGCATTTTAATAATATGACTATCTATAGTCACTAACGAACGAAAATTTTCGAGAAATTCTAAGTGCTTAATTGTAAATAAGTCTGTCCCATTTAATCGGCTTAAATGATTTTCCAGATAATCTATTGCTATCTCATTTGCGAGATCAACTTCTCCTGATTTCCTCAAAGCTGATGCAAGTGACGGAAGTTTATCATATCCAATTTTTTTATTTTGCCATAAAGTGTATTGGGAAACAACTTGTGTTTCAGGATTTAAAGCATCTGACAAATCTTTTAAAAAATCATTCTCATCTTTTGAACCAACACTCCTGTGTACCAGTTTACCTTCAGGGTTAAAAAAGAGATAAGATGGAAATCCTTTGATCTTGTTCTCATTTGCTATTTTTTTTGCATCAATATACCATGCTTTGATAAGCAAATCGTCATTCTTAGAAGTATCAATCTGAACCTTAACAGATATAAAATATCGATCGGTATATTCACCTAATTTCACGGATGGAAAAATTTCTTTATCCATTTCTTTACAAGGTCCGCACCAGGTAGCATAGCAATCCACAAAAATGTATTTACTCTCTTTTTTCGCCTTGGCCCTCACTTGCTCCCAACTTTCACTCTTGTCCCATTGAATGCCCATACTCTCCTTTTGCGCAAGTAAGGAATAAGGTAAAAACAATAATACTGTCACAAAAAGCCTGATTCGTTTCATATTTACTTTTTTAGTTTGATTGTTGTAATAGCTGTAATACATCTGCACTTAATTTCTTTTCACCTTATTTTCTTTTTTTTGAGAATTCGGCATTCGTATCTGTTTTGATCCGCCGCTCACTTCATCGCTTGCATCTTCCGCATAAATAGCTCGCTCATATTTTTTTCCCCCAACTTTGAGTATGGCTTTGTATGTTCCCGGTTGATGAATGATATCTGCGGCCGGCCATTTAATTGTGTTGAGTCCGGCGTGGGTGCTTCCCTTAATAATTGACTGCTTGCCGGAAAAATCCCGAAGAACATTTCCTTTCAAATCTGTGATTTCTATAATTGCTTCTCCAATTACTGATTTATGCAACCAATAACTGAACAGAAGCCCAGGCTGCGTGTTTTCAGTAAAGACTTTTGGACGCTTAACTCCGGGAAAAAAAGAATAAGGTTTGAGATTAAGCGGGAACAAATAGATATTGCCCGGATCCGTAAAATAAACAGGCTTTTTTCGGTTCGCTGCAGTCATCTCTTCCAGAGAACGGCCATGAAGAATCCATGCTCCCCGCCCATGAGAACCAATTATCAGATCGAGTTCTCTCGGATGAATATGCATGTCGGAGATACGAACGGTAGGAAAATATCCATCCTTTGAAACCCATTCTGAACCCCATAGTCCTGTGATCTCCCAATTTTTATATTCCGTCCAATGCTTACCGCGATCTAGCGAGATCCATAACCCTGATTCTGTGCCGAGATAAAGAAGGTCTGGATTTTTAATTCCTTCACGAATGACTAAGCAGGGCATATTATCAGGCAGGTTGGCATTGATTCTTTCCCATGTCTTGCCAAAGTCTTCTGTTTTGTAGACATAAGTATTTAGGTCATCATTTTTGTGATTATCAAATGTTGCGTAAGCCCGGCCTTCTGCAAATTTTGACGATTCAATACAGGACACCCCACAATACTCCGGAATACCTTTTATTTTATTGGTAAGATTAGTCCACGTATTACCTGCATTTTTGGTTAACTGTATAAAGCCGTCATCTGTGCCGCACCATAGCAGCTGGTTATTGATAGCTGATTCGGAAATTGTACTGATGCATTGATAATTCCAGGAAGTAGGATTGTCATTTCCATATACCTCTTGAGCCGGCACCTGCCAGTCCTTGCGATCATGGGAAAGATCCGGACTTATGAACTTCCAACTGTCGCCTCGGTCGGTAGATTTCATCAATCGATTCGCACCGAAGTAGAGTGTTTTATGATCAAATTTAGAGATCACGAAGGGGCGTGTATAATTTGCACGGATCGGGTTCTTTTTCGTGCGATAGATTGCATAGACACTCTCAGTAGTATAACCCGGATCAGGGAGATATTCAGGGCTAAAAAGATCTTTTGGTCGCTCACCGGTTAGGAGATTAACTCTCTGCATGCTCATTCCCCTGTCTCCCGCATATATAGTGGCCCAGTCTGTAGGGTCTGCCATCGAATTTCCTCCTTCAGCGCCATGCAGGCTAAGGGTTTCGTTAATCGTCACAAAACCGGATGGCCCTTGGGAACTGACACCAATATTATTTCCGTCCTGACTGTTACCCATTACCCGGTATAATTTGCGCATGTCGTAGCCTATGCCGTAGATCTGGTCAAGGGGAGGCATATTATCGCTTGGATAAAAATAATCTTTTACTGATGATACTGAATCATGCAGGTCCCATCCCTGTTGGGCAACACCATCCTCGGCCATGATAAAATGTTTGGGATCCTTCGGATTAATCCATATACCATGGCCGTCGCCTGCGCCTCCCACCCAATGATCTCCATTATTCTTCGTAAAATGGTGAATGTTGTCGTAATAGAAAACGCCCTTCTGAGTGGGATGATATTTTAACACATGATTGTAGAATGGACGATACCACGTACGTTCGGTAGCATGTCTCCCCATTTTTTGTGTCCATGTCAGACCGCCATCTTCGCTGGTATAAACGCCGGTTCCGGGCAGTGGCTCTTCAATAATAGCAGCTACTTGTCTTGGATCTTTGGGAAAATAATCCATTACGATGCGGCCCATATTGACAGAAGGCAATCCTTTGGTAATTCGCTCCCAATGATCACCTCCGTCCGTACTGCGCCAAATCCCGCTGCCTGGTCCGCTGCCGAAAATGCCATAGGGCCTGTGAACATGATCCCATAATGCGGCCAGCATATTATACGGGTTCAGCGGATCGATGATCACGTCTGTACCTGCAGATTTCTCATCCAGATACAAAACTTTTTTCCAGCTGTTGCCACCGTCTGTTGTTTTATAAATTCCTCGCTCAGGCCCGTATCCCCAGGGGCTTCCCAACCCTGCTGCAAAAATGATATTGTCGTCACCGGGATGTATAACGATTTTGGAAAAACCCTTGCATCCCTTCAGTCCCATATGCTGCCAGCTTTTTCCTCCGTCAACCGATTTATAAATGCCGTCGCCCGTGCCCACACTGTTTCTTTGCCAACCTTCCCCCGTACCCACCCAAACAATGTTCGGATCTTTTTGGCTGACAGATACAGCACCGATATGCGAAGAACCCTCACGATCAAACACGAATGAGAAACTTTTACCGCCATTTGTAGTTTTTAACACCCCGCCGTTACCGGAAGCGAGATAAAAAATGCGTGGATTGTTATCATAAACTGCAACTGCCGAAAAACGAATTCCGGTGTGACCAAAACCTATATTGCGACTGAAAATATGCTGTATAATTGCAGTATCGGATATGGGTGACTCAGAGCGGTTATGGATAACCGTAATCACATTCTTTTCACCGTTGTCTTTAAAACCGAAGACCAAAATACTAACTAAACAAAACAAAATATTTTTCATATTCAAATAACTTAAATGATTCACTGATATGCATGCCGCCGTATTCATTGCCGGGTTTGCGTAGATATGACAACCATACCATGCAAGTACCCGGCTTTGAATAATATCCAATGCTGTTATCTAAATTGATTTCAAAAATTGCTGCTAATACCCCTGGTTCTGCCGAAGGTTGGGTGCCCTTTCCAGCTCCGTAAAAGAAATTGGATAATACGCTTTGAAGGATTGCCAGGTACCCCCTTTTTGTGCACTTACAATTGTCATAACTGCATCAACTGTATTCGTTCTCTTTAGGTCAAGCCAGCGTTGTCCCAGTTCTGCAAATAGTTCTACTCTTCTTTCCTTCATAACTGCGGCTAGGACCTCCGATTGATTTAACGTGTTTGATAAATCAGGTAAAGGATTTGGAATAGCAACAGTCGGCATAGCTCTGGCACGACCCCGGATCGCATTAAGGTCACTTATTGCACCAATGGTATTGTTCTGTTTAGCCCTCGATTCTGCACGGATTAAATACTGTTCTGCCAGTCGCAAAACCATATAATATTCAGTAACGGGTGCTCCGGTTGCAGCCACCTTATATTTATAAGGGAAAACGTAGGTAATTGTTCCGGCGGTATAGGTACCGGTCCAACTAGTCTTTCGTTCATCACCTGGTTCAAACGCGTTAACCAGTGAGCTGCTAAGGAAAATAGCCTTATTGTTACTAAGCCCAACTGGTGCCGCCGTCAAAACAAATAATCTGGCATCTTCGGTATTTCTATTCGTGTTTACAGGCTGCAACTGCCAAACAGCCTCCTGGCTGTTCTTTAAAAATGTATTGTCCAGGGAAGTTAATGCGTAGAACGAATTATCGATTACGGAGCCTGCTTCAGTTTCAGCTTTGGCGTAATCCCCCTTGTATAAATATACCCGGGCAAGTAAAGCTGCAGCAGCCCATTTGGTAGGTCTTACCCTTTCCTCATTGCCCGCATACGACTTCAGATTGCCATCAACATATACAATGCTTAGTAAAGCTTTTGCATCATTTAACTCGGCAATAATAAACGAGTAGACATCGCTGATAGGTGACCTTGCAAGAAGCCGGTTGACCTCGTAGTCAAAAGTCTTTACAATTGGAACATCCCCATATAAATTTACCAGGTAAAAATAAAATAATGCCCGTAGGAATCTTGCCTCGCCTAAGAGTTGCTGCTTTATGGACGGAGTCAATTTGTTTGTTTGACTTAATCCTTCTATCGCCTGATTACATCGGGTAATTAAACTGTAAAGAGCGTTCCAAGGCTCACTTCCAGGACTTGAGGTAATTGTGGAAAAAAGTTTATTCTGAAAATAGGCCAAATCTCGTTCTGAATTGTAACTACTCCATATGCCGAATTCATCCGCAGAGAGTCCGGCATAACGTGTGATGGTAGTAAATCCATTAGCCAAATAGGAAGTCCGACTCATACTGGTATATATGCCCGTCAGAACAGCTGTAGCGGTGATATCATTATTATAAACATTTACGTCGTTGATACTGGTAACAGGTGCGTCTACTTCCACAAATTTTTTGCAACCTGGCGCAAGTGCTATGAGAATAAGAATAATGATGTGGTGATAAATTGATTTCATAATCAAGTATTTTTATTTGTTTAAAAGGTAAGCTGTATGCCCAAAGTGAAAATTCTTAAGGGAGGTAAAACAGAGCTGCTTACACTCTCAGGGTCCAGCCCTTGAAAATTGGTGATAGTGAACAGGTTCTGAGCATGAGCGTAGAGGCGGCATTTTTGCATCGTTAACTTTTTCCGAAAACGTTCGGGCAAATTATACGACACAGAAAGATTCTTTAATCGGATAAAAGAACCATCAACATTGATGAAATCTGAAATTCCTGAATAAAGAAACGGCAAATACACACTGTAGTCTTGAGAGTATCTCATATTAGGTGAAAGATCACCCGGTTTTTGCCAATGATTGGAAACACTTACTGGTTGATTATTCAACCCACTGGAAAATCTTCCTGGCATATCACCGGAAGGACTAAAAGCTACCACTTGCTTATGAAATTGGAAGAATAAGTCAAGTTGAAAATTCTTAAATTCAAACGTGTTACTAAGACCACCATAAAATTTGGGCTCATAATCAGAAAAAACAGGTCTGTTATTTCCGGGGTCTGAAGTAGGGTTTCCCTGGGCGTCAGAATATGAAAAAATTCCAGTAGCTTGATCAACCCCTAAGAAACTGTAAAGTATGCTTAAGGCTACTGGTTTACCAACCACCAAGGAAGTGTTATATGAACTTGTTTCTAGGCCAGGAAAGGCAATTAATTTGTTTTCCGGAATCGTCAGGTTGGCACTGGTGGTCCACTTAAAATATTTTCCCATTACGTTGATGGTATTCAATGTAAATTCCCAGGACACATTCTGAACAGTAGCAGGGAAATTGGTAGGAATAGACACTCCGGCTATAACAGGTAAATTATAATTTAACAACTGATTGGAGCACCTATTCTGCACATAAGTGCTGGTCAATTGAATCCTGTCTTGAATAAATCCAAGTTCAATTCCAAATTGCAACTTTTTAGTTTCCTCCCATGCTAGGTAGGGATTGGAGATACCGTTAGATTGAATGCTGGAAACTCCTTGATAAGGATTTATACCAAAACCATTTGAACTACTATAGGTACTCAAAAAGGCATAATCCCCAATCTGGTCACTTCCCACCGTACCGTAACTGCCTCTTAGTTTTCCGTAACTTAGAAACGAAAGATATTTTTTAACTAACTTCTCTTCACTGAAAATCCATCCCAGTCCGGCAGCGGCGAAATTATGGAACTGATTCTTGCTCCCGAATCGACTACTGCCATCTCTTCTTGCAGTCAGATTAATAATGTACTTATTCTTAAGGTTATAATTGACCCTTGTAAAACCAGCAATATATTTATAAACAGAAGTCACATTACCAGTCACATAAAAGTTTGCTGCGGAACGCATATCCGCCATAGCTTCATCAGTAGGATAGCCAATTCCCAAAAATCTTTGTCCATCATTTTTACGTTGGTATGCAGTTGCCCCAATCAAAATATCCAATTTCCCGGATGCAATGCTTTTTTGATAGTTCAACTGGGGCTCGATGATCCAGGAACTAATAGAGCCATTGGAATATTCAGCACCTCGCAAAAAATTAGGGCGATCTTCTGGCTTTTCTGCTGAAATCATGTTTGCGTTGAACTCTTTTGTCTCAAGGTTCGTGTAACCAAAATTGCTTCTGAGTTCCAAACCTGGAATTAATTGATAACTTAACACGGCATTGCTGATCAGGTTCTTAGTTTTGGTTTCATATAATTGGTACAAGATTGATAGTGGATGACCGAAACTCCAGGAAGAGGTTCCTAAAGTATTGGGAGCCCAGTTAAGATTGCCGGTTGAGTCTCGCAAGGCAGGAGCATTAGGGGCTAAACCTACGGCAGTACTGGTCAAGTCACCTTTGGGAAGTAAATTAATCCCAAAAAAATAATTGCCAGAAAATTGTATCTTAAAACGATGGTTGGAACTTGTACTATTAAGATTAAAATGCATACCGCCTGTTTTATTGGCAAAATCTCCTGGGAAAACTGTTGTCTCACGCTGATAGGTTCCACTAACTAAATACTGCACATTTGCAGCCCCACCGGAAACACTAGCGCTTAACTTCGTTACACTAGCGGTGCCACCTATTAATTCTTTTTGCCAATTCGTATATCTGGTCGTATCCCACAGTCCGTTTATATCGTAGTTACCATCATTGGGATCGGTTATAATGGAAGGAATGGAGACATTATCATTTTTAAATGCTTCACGACGCATCGCAAGATATTGCGATGTATTCATCATGTCTAAATGATGGGCAACCTTGCCCCAACCAGTTTGTATGTCTATATTGATACGGGCATCACCCGGCTTCCCTTTTTTGGTAGTGATCAGTATCGCTCCGTTAGCCGCCCTTGAACCATAGATCGCCGTAGCATCGGCGTCTTTTAATACATCGATGCTTTCTATATCAGCTGTATTGATGTAGGCAAGTGGATTGGTGTTGGAATTTCCGAGTATTGAATTACCAACATTGGTAGTAGAAAGCACTTCCGAAATATAGGGAACCCCGTCAATCACATAAAGTGGTTCGTTCCCTTTGGCGATACTGTTTTGACCTTGAATACGAACTTTTATCGATCCACCGGCTATGCCGTTTGTCTGAGTAATCAATAAACCCGGAACCCGTCCTTGTAATGCAAGTAAAGGGTTATTAACAGGCTGCTTTTCAATATCTTTTGCTGTAATTCTTCCCACATTACTTACAGAATATCTTTGTTTTTCGCTGTAGTAGCCTTTGTTAATGACAACTTCGTTCAGAGATGACACTTTTGTTTTAGCAGAAAAATTAAATTCCTTTCTACCGCTGATTTTTATTTCAAATGGTTCAATGTTGGTACTGCTAAAACTAAGTATGGCGTTCTCATCTACATTAGTTAAAACAAACTCACCATTTGCATTGGTGCTGGCACCATTATTTGTTCCTTTTACCAATACGCTTACACCAGCAACTGGCTCCCCATTTTCATTTACAACTCTACCGGAAATATCTATGGGAGGCGGGGGTAAGTTCGCCTCTTCCTTTTCTTCTTTTAGGCTTGTTAGCTTTTGTTTTACAACAATTGTTTTATTAACTATCTCGTAGCTGAAAGGTTGGTCTTTAAAACATGCTTTTAATGCCTCTTCCAAACTCGCATTGTTAAGATAAACAGTTACTTTTTTTGCTTCTTTGATCATATCCAGATCATACACAAACAGGTAACCGGTTTGTTGCCGGATAGATTTAAACACATCGGTAATAGCAGAATTCTTTTCATTAAGGCTTACCTGTTGAGTAAACCCTGTGGCACTTGCTCCAAGGCAAGCCGATAGTAGGATGATGGCTGTAAATTTCATAATCAACAGCGTTTTGATGATTGCACGCCGATGGCGGCAACAAAGAGCATTTAGCATAACTTTGTTTTAGTTTGGGTTAAACAATAAGCAGTCTATACGGGTTGTTATAATTGGGTTAACCTGAACTACTCCCAGGGGTTTCGCCACGAACGAAATCCCTGTTTTTATTTAGATCAACAAAAGAACTACAGTTCTCAACAGGTACGTCATTGCGGGATTGCCGAAACAATCTCAACTAATTTATTACATCGACCTCCTCTCCTTTAGGAGAAGACGAGTTTAAAGAATCTAACTCCTTTAATACTCTATATGAGGTCACGGCATCACCATAATCTTTCTTCCCTCAATCTTAAAATGAATACTTCCTGTCAACTCTAAATACTTCAACACAGCAGAAACATTTTCTTCTCTCGAAAGTGTACCACCAAATCGTTTATTCGTCACATTACCGATATAAACTATTTCCACATCATACCAGCGGGCAATCTGTTTCATAATATCCTGCACAGTGCCATTCAACTCAAAACGTCCGTTTTTCCATGCCATCACTTCATCGACATCTATGTTATTCACTATTGACAATTCACCATTCACCTCTCTTGCTTGCTGTCCTGGCTTTATCACTACCGACTCACGACTCACCACTGACGACTGCACTCTTACGCTTCCTTCTAACAACGTTACTTTAATTGAGCTTTCGCCTTCATAAGCATTCACATTAAAATGTGTTCCTAATACTTCTGTAGTTACACCATTGCCGCTAACAATAAATTTCTTTGTAGCATCTTTTGCTACTTCAAAATATGCTTCACCGGTTATCTCAACTCTTCGTTCATTACCAATAAAAGCAATGGGATATTTTAAAGAACTTTCATTATTCAGCCACACTTTACTACCATCACTAAGAGTAAGGCTTACTACTTTACTACCACGGGGATTAAACAGTGTATTGTATGTTATACTCTGAGAAGTCGAACTGCCCTTATAAATCACTTCACCATTTGCATTTTTCACTACTGTCACTTCATCTTGTTTCAATGACGTTAAACTATCAACAGAAACGTTTCTTCCATTCGCTAGCGTAATCATTGCACGATTACTTGTCGGTGCTTTTACATCACTTGGCACGGTGGTTGTAACAATCTCATCCGGTTTATCAGCCTTATTAAAGAACAAGAAATAAGAACCCACTCCAACAACTAACAGAATAGAAGCTGCAACAGCAATCCGCTTAAACATATGAACCAAACTACCACTCTTCTCATTCCGCACTAACTCCGGAATTTCTCTCTCACTATTCACCATTGACCATTCACTTCTCTCACCTAAAACTTCCTTTAGCATTCTGTCCAGCTTTTGCTTGCCCATTGCTTTAAAAGGAGCTTGCCGCAGTTCAGTTTCAAAAAGAGTTTTCAGTTCATCATCAT
The DNA here is from genome assembly GCA_031407835.1 of Chitinophagaceae bacterium. Taxonomy (GTDB): domain Bacteria; phylum Bacteroidota; class Bacteroidia; order Chitinophagales; family Chitinophagaceae; genus Lacibacter. The sequence continues at coordinate 2,347 of JANOIQ010000236.1, read as the reverse complement.
TCCCTTCCTTCAAAAGTTCGCATAACTCATCAAACTCAGCTTTACTGATTAAGGTTTTTGTATACAGCTCCATTAATTCCAGGAGGCGCTTTCGGTTGTCTGCCATATAATAGCGTTCAATAAAAAATCAGAATTTCTTTACGATAAAGTCACAATTTCATAACCTTCCACATGTATAAGACTCCCCACAATTCCAAAATAACTAATCGGTTTAAAAATATTTTAAAAGGCGGGGGGGTGTTAAAATCGCAACTATCGTTATTTGCTTGATCTTCAAAAATTTACTAATTATTCAATAGTTTTAAGCCAAACCTTTATTCATGGCATTCAAAAGGCTATACTATGTTAAAGAGATTGTCAAATTTGAAATAGCAGCTTTACGACAATACTTGGAAGAAAATCTAAATAGCATTAGATCAAAACAAGAGAGCCTCCATGGGGAACTCAATAAAACATTGGAAACTATTGACGATAAAGAGTCTGAACAACATTTCATTGACCAGTTCCTTGATAACAGCCTGATTTATTTCGAGGGATTTCCTAAATACTTTAACGATTCAACATATCTGATTTTTTATTCATTTTTTGAAGCAAACTTGGCCAAAGTTGCCCGTATAGCAAAAACTGATTTGAATACACACAATAAGAAAAAAATCACTGCATCTCCGGCTAACAATTATGCTCATGGAAGTAAAGATTTTTTAACCAAACATTGTCTGCTCAAAATAAAAGCAAAAGAAAACATCTGGAAAAAATTAAATAAGCTGAGAGATTATAGAAATTTTATTGCACATAATAATTCGCATTTAAAACAAACTGGTGATGCAACCTCAAGAGCAAAGAAAAAAAATACAGTTAATTACATCAACAGGGTTTTTGGCAAGTGCATTAGCACAGATGATCTTGGCCAGTGTCATATCGAAAATCCAAAGTTGCTTATCTCAATGCTTGATCTTGTTGAAACGTATCTGTTTTTCGTTATAGACAAAACAATGAAAAAATGTAAATAAATCTTTTTGTTGATCAGTTAAGAAATCATTTCTTAAAGGGGTGTCACCACCCCCTTACCACTTGTCCTGCCTTTTAGAATCAAAGTCATTTGCTGTCAAAATCAATACCATGGCAGTAAACATTCTCACCAAAGAAGACCTTGCAACTTTTAAAGAAGAACTTTTTACAGAAATCAAAACAGTTCTCACACAGTCATCCAACCAGCAAAAGAAATGGCTCAAAACAGATGAAGTAAGAAAGCTCTTAAAAATCTCACCCGGCACATTACAAACACTCCGGGTCAATGGCACACTGGCCTACTCCAAACTCGGCGGCATCATCTACTACGATGCCGATTACATCCAGAAAATTTTAATGGAAAATCTCAAACCCGTTCAGCATCCCGTCCGGCACTGAGACACTTCCCTTCCTTGGAGGGGCAAATTAAGGAAACCCACTACTGTAAACCACTGGGGTGGGTTCTACTCACCATTCACTACTCACAATTCACTTTATGCATTCACCATATCGTGGCCGCAGCCACACAAAAAAATATAGTGACAACTGTAAACAAAAGATCACTGCAGCAGAACGTAAAAAACGAAAACAGAAAAAGCAGTTAGAAAAGCTTTTCCCAAACTGGAAGCACTTCCTCCCATGCTGCACTGCTCGTAACTCAAAACTCATAACTCACAACTGCACTCTGTGAATTACATCCGCCACTTAAATGCTTTCTTCACTCTTATCAAAGCCGACAAGCGGCTCACTGCATCGCATGTAAGTCTTTACATGGCCTTGTTTCAGTATTGGAATTTCAATCGCTTTCAAAATCCCTTTTCCATTTATCGGGATAACATCATGCAGTTGAGCAGGATTGGGAGCAAGAATACATACCACAAGTGTGTGAAAGAATTGCATGAAGCAAAATACATTTACTACCATCCTGCAGCCAATCGCTTTCATGTAGTTCGCATCAGCGTAATTCCATTATACAAACAGGAAGAACCACCCACTCGTTACAAACAACTAGATCTCTTCAGTACTGATTTTGATACTGACAGTGTCTCAAAATTGGGACACACCAGTACCGATATTGATACTGTACCGGTCTCAAAAATGGGACACATTATAAAACCAAACATTTTAAAACAGAGAGAAACCCCCGCCCATAAAATTTTTGATAAGAATAAAAAAATACAGGATGAAATAAACCGGTTTGCCGGTGTCCCAAATCCGGGACACACAGTCGTTGTCACCCTGAGCGAAGTTGAAGGGCACTTCCATAACAACAATTACCCAAAAGATGAAGCAACAAAATTTTACAATCACTACAAAGCACTCAGTTGGAAAATACAAG
>JANOIQ010000181.1:0-11257 GCA_031407835.1 Chitinophagaceae bacterium | reverse complement strand
GATGAATTTCCAAAAGATAAAAATATCAGACTTTACTGTGAAGCAGGTTTAAGAGGATATTTAGCACAGCGGATTTTGAAACAAAACGGTTTGAAGAAAGTGTCTAACCTGTCAGGTGGCTATCTTTTGTGGAAGAACTGTGTTGCCGAAAAAAGTTTACTCACTTCGCCCATCCATTTATTTAATTTTGCTTGATTACTTCACTCTTACTGTTTTCCCTATGCGGAAGAGGACGCTCTTCCTCCCCGTTCAAAAAATTCAAACTTGAGACACCTGTAGAAAATTTATTTGCCCATTGTTGCAATCAGAAATACGATTGTAATTGCTGCTATTAATATGATCTGTATAATATAAGAACACAAATAAATAAGAACAGCATATAGAATAGCTTTACCAACTGAAAGTTTGTAAAACTGTTTAAAAGAAATTGCAAATCCAAATAACACAATTACTAACGAAATAATGGTATAGGCTAATATTGCTGATGTTGTTGAAATAAAAAAAGCAAGTAATGTATAAAACACTGCGATGGTATTTGTTTGAGCAGTTACAGAAGTCAACAGCACAATATTTTCTGCATAATTATATTTTTTTCTTCCCAGAAATAACCATGAAAAAAAAGCATACACAGGTACCATCGATAACTGAAGGATATTAAAATACTTTTGAAGGAAATTAACAACTTCTGCCTGAAATTCAGCCTGCCTGCCACTAATTTTCGTTCCTGTTAGTGAATTCATATTCTGCATTGAACTTTCCATGAAATGAGTTTTGGTGATAAGAAAGGTTGTAATACCAACAATAATGAGGAGGTACTGAAAAATATTGAAGTGCCGCTTACGTCTTCCTTCAACAAAATCAAGTGCAATTATTCCGGGTTTTCGAATAATATTCCAGGCGAAAGAAAAAATTCCTTTGTCTGCATGGGTAAATGTATGAACCAGTTCATGAAAAACATGTGGAACTGTATAGCGATGTGTGGTTTTCTGCCCGCATTGGTTACAAAAAGATTCTGTATAAATATTTCCGCAGTTTTTACAGCTTAGTTGGTCCATACATTGATTTATGCTCAAAATAAATATTTTGCTGAGAAAACAAAAAACTGTTTATCTATTGTTTCCTCAAATACCTTTGCTCCGCTATGATAAAAGATGTACAGCCTTCGCACAAAGCCGTCAGCAACTGGTTACTCTTTGGTGTTTTCATGCTCATCATTCAAACCCTTTTGGGTGGCATTACACGTTTAACAGGTTCAGGCCTGTCTATCACCGAATGGGATGTGGTTACCGGCAGTTTACCTCCGCTGAATGCAACAGCCTGGTTACAGGAGTTTGATAAATACAAGGCTACTCCGCAGTTTAAGCTGCTTAATACCGATTTTAACCTGAGTGATTTCAAATTTATTTTTTTCTGGGAATGGTTTCACCGTTTATGGGCAAGAATGATGGGGATGGTATTTGCCGTTGGTTTTATTTATTTTCTTGTTCGTAAATCTTTCAAACAGGAAATGGTGAAGCCATTGATCATTCTTTTTTTACTGGGTGCCGTGCAGGGTGCTGTTGGCTGGATCATGGTTGCAAGCGGGTTGGTGGGTGATGCTGTATATGTAAAACCAACAAGATTAGCATTACATTTCATACTGGCAATGGCATTGCTGTCGTATACGTTCTGGTTTGTGCTGCAATTAAAAGTGAAAAAAGAACAAATCATCAAACATACTACTACATTCAACTTTACCATGGCGCTGCTGGTTTTGCTGGTTATACAATTATTGTTTGGCGCATTAATGGCCGGACATAAAGCGGCAACAGCAGCAGCTACCTGGCCAATGATTAATAACGAATGGATACCTGCTGCGTTATTTAAAGATTCGCCCTGGCTTATCAATTTTATTGAAAACAAAATCAATATTCATTTTTTTCACAGGGGTTTAGCTTATGTGCTCAGTATATTAATTGCAGTCTGGTACTTCCGCACATCCAAAGTAAAAGGTTCAGATTTGTTCCAGGTTACACGTTTTATCCCTCTTGCATTGGTATTGCTGCAGGTTATACTGGGCATTGTTTCTGTTCTGGCATCCACTAAAATTATTCCCAACAAATGGGGTTTATTTGAATGGGCGGCCCAATTGCATCAGCTGGTGGGCATGTGCATATTGCTAAGCTTTATATGGGTGCTGTACCTGGTAAGAAGGAAATAACTGACACAATCATTTTCTGTGATGCAGCGTTAAGTAAGAAAATCCGTTCTTTTCTGTAACTTATCCCTGATGAAGAAATACCTGCTTGGCATATGGTACTCGTTTCCCGTACAACTGATCTTTCTGCATTTCAGAAAATACCAGCTGATGCTGCTTTTCTGGTTTTTGCTGGGCAGTGCAACAAGCGGGGGCTTTATGAATCATTTTGGCGCCGATTCCTTATTTCTTTCTCCTGAATATCTTGGCGAAGTAAATTTCTTCAGTTCCTTTTTTGTTGGAGCTGCATTCGGAGGTTTCCTGATGAGCTGGAACATCACCACCTTTATTTTATTCAGCAACTATTTTAAATTCTTAGCCACCACATCAAAACCATTTTTAAAATACTGTATCAACAATGCAGGTATTCCGTTTTTATTTCTCATCAACTATTTTATACAGATTGTACGGTTTGATAAGTTTAAAGAATTGATGAGTACAGGTGAAATCCTGTTCATTGCGTTTGGTTTTCTGTGCGGGCTTGCTTTATTTGTTGCTCTTTCACTTCTTTATTTCTATGGATCAGAAAAAGCTATTCTGCGTAATATGCAGCCAATGCTCAGCAATCCGCAACAGTTCATGGAAAAGTTTAAACCTGTTCCTGTTGCACACGAGCATGATCCTGTCATCAATGTAAAATATTTTTTAACAGGTTTTACCAGCTTCAGACAAACAAGAAATGTATCGCATTACAGCAAAATTTTCCTCGATATGATTTTTAAGCGGCATCACTTTGCCGCTGTAATGGCTATCCTCTTAGCTTTCCTGTTCCTGATTATCTATGGATTATTTTTAGATCGTCCCTCATTACAATTACCTGCAGCTGCAAGTATTTTCATTTTCTTTGCCATCCTCATTGCTGCATCCGGAGCATTGGCTTACTGGCTTGACACTTGGAGTGTGCCGGTTGCACTGATACTGATCTTCCTGTTCAACTTTCTGTTCCGTTATGAATATATCGACATCCGTAATAAAGCATTTGGGTTGAATTATGAAGATAGAAAAAGTCGCCCCGAATATTCACTTGCCTCCATGTTGAAAATCTGTACTCCTGAGCACATGTCGAAAGACAGTTTACAGATGATACAGGTTTTGGAAAACTGGAAACGTAATCAAAGCGAGGAAAAACCATTCATTTATATTTTAAATGTGAGTGGTGGTGGAAACCGTTCTGCAACATTTACAGTAAATGTGCTGAGCCGGTTAGATAGTTTACTGCAGGGGAAACTGATGCAGAAGACCTTTCTGTTTTCCGGCGCATCGGGAGGAATGTTGGGTGCAACGTATTACCGTGAACTATACCGTCAAAAACAAAAAGGCAGCACTGTAGACTTCAGCACGGCTGCTATTTCAGCCAATATTGCGAAAGATCTGCTCAATCCTATTTTCTCAGCCTATGTAACAAGAGACCTGATAACACCTGCACAAAAATTTTCTGTTGGTCCTTACCGTTATGTAAAAGACAGGGGCTATTCTTTTGAACAGCAGTTGAATTATAATACAGGTAATATTCTGAATGATCGGTTGGTTGATTATAAAGAAGATGAGTTTTATGGAAGAGTGCCGATCGGTTTGTTTGGATCAACCGTTTCACAGGATGGAAGAAAGCTGATGATCTGCAGTCAGCCCATCAGTTTTTTAATGCGGCCTCAACATGATAGTTTAAGAGGCATCAATGCAGAGCCCGATGCTATTGACTATGCTGCTTTCTTTAAAGATCTGGATCCATATAATATCCGTTTACTTTCAGCATTGCGTATGAATGCAACTTTTCCATATGTACTGCCAAATGTATGGTTGCCAACAAAACCAATTGTTGATGTAATGGATGCAGGATTGCGTGATAATTACGGACAGGAAATTACACTGCGTTTTCTTCATGTATTTAATGACTGGATCAAAGCCAATACATCAGGTGTAATTTTTATTCAGATAAGAGACCGCAAAAAAGGTGAATGGAATGAAGACCTAACAGAACCCAGCATTGGTGATATTCTGTATAAACCGGTAACAACACTGCAATACAATTTTTATAAAGTGCAGGATTACATGCAGGAAAGTATGGTGAGTTATTCAAAGTACTCTATCCCGCTTCATCGCTTTACTTTTATTTATCAGCCAAAGGATAATAAGAAAGGAGCTGCTTTAAGTTTTCATTTAACAGCAAGAGAGAAAAAAGATATTGCTCATGCAGTATTCAGCGATGGAAATCAAACAATATTTAAACAGATCATATCCCTGCAGCAATCAATGCAGCAGAATCAGGGCATCAGTAAAAAATAAGCAGAAGGTATCACCTTCACTATAAATTGCGTTGCTGTATCTTTTCCATCACCATCAATATGAAAAGGTGCCAGCTCTGGGTTTTGAATGATTAACTCTGCTGTTTGAAAGTAAGTAATGCCCCCTCTCTTTTTAAAATCAAGTGTAAAGGTTCCGAAACGGATATGCCATGCTATATGCAGCAAAACCGAGAACAGGTTCTTCTTTTCAACAGCAACGATATCGAGCAAGCCATCCTGCAAACTTGCCTTGGGCGCAATGGTGAAATAATTTCCAAACTGGTTGCTGTTTGCTACGCTGATAAAATAAGCTTTTAACGAAAGATCTATATTCTTCGCTTTTAACTTAAACGCATAGGGTTTAATAGATGCCAGGTTCTTCAATGTCAGTTGTGTATATTTCCAGAAGCCCCGTTTTGATTGCCTGTCGAAATCATGTGCCACCTGTGCATCAAACCCTATTCCGCTCAGCATGCATGAAAAATGGCCATTGATCATAAACCCATCAACTGGTTGTACTTTTCCGTTAAGAATAATATCTAATGCCTTACCCGGATCTTTTGAAATACCTGCTGCTAATGCCAATCCATTTCCTGAACCTCTTGGGATAATGCCAAAATTTACGGGTAAGGTTCGCAGGTTAGCAGTAACAGCACTGATGGTTCCATCGCCTCCGGCAATGATGACATCTGTAATCTGCCCGTGCAGAATTTTTTCTTTCAGTAAGGAATAGTCTGCATCAGCCCGGGTATGTTCAATTGCATACAACACTGCAGCTGCTTCACACTTCTGTTGAATGAGTTGCGGCAGCGGTTGTCCTTTCTGAACACCGGCACGGGGATTGAGTAAAAATAAAAAGCGACGCTGCATAGCGTCGCAAAACTAATTGTGATTATCGGAATAAATGCAAAGATTATTTTACCGGGAATAATACATCTCTGTTATAGGTCCACACAGCATTTTGCAGGTGACGGTTGGCGATTCCTCTGAATATAGAAGCTACTGCGTTAATCGTACTGCCAGATAAAACAAGTATAAGACCGCTGGTTCGGTTATTTTTCTGAATAATGATTCCACTGATTGATGCAGCAAGACCAATGAATGGGAGAATGGTACCGGGTTTGTTATTCTTTAAATACAGTTTATAATAACTGCTTGCTTCAGGAGAAAGAACCATCAGATTTTGTACTTCTGTTTTTTCTATTCTGTATCCATCGATTGTTATCCCATTGCCAATCCGCATCGTTTTCGTTTTGTACTGTTGCCGCATTGAATCGATATTCATTTGTGCTTTTGCTGAAAAGCAAAAAAGAAGGGCAAAAAAAAGGATAAATAATTTCATATGTTCAGTATTTAATTAATGATCAATTATTATTGGAAGATAAAATTTTTTACTGTTTCCCCATTAGCACATTCAGGATAATTTCATCTGGCCATTACCGAAAGCATCGTTAAAGCTGTTTCTCCCAGCTTTTTGTTACCCTGAATAATTGCAGTTGCTTCTTCGGGCCGGATTCCTTTTGAAAATAATTTCCACGCTGTTTGCGGATCAATGATTACCTGCGCTGCAATTTCATTTGCTGTTTCTTTTGTTAATATCCACTCCGGTTCATTTTTAATAACAAACCAGCTGCCTCCCAGGTCACTGCTTACAACAACTTCAACTGTTGTACCTGTTTCAGCAACGGTGTTCCTGTATGTGTGAGGCAATGCACGCATGAACGTATCAATAAACGGATAGAATAACTCTTTCGTGAACAACTCCTGCTTACCAACTGCTTCTCTTATTTGTTGCTGATGAATAAATTTTTCTGTGTATTCCCTTGCAATGTGAAACCAGTTCTTTGAGGTTTGCTCACCAGCCCATCCAACAGAAAAAATGGCATCTGTAAATAAGTCAACCTGTTGCCAATAAACAGAACATTGTTTACCTGTTATTTCCAGCAGATCAGTTAATACATTTGGGCTCATCCGTTTGGTTGCTTTTACCCAGTCTGCATTGAGTTGATTGAGATAATCAACAAGATCCTGATAGCAATTGATTATTCTGTCAGGTTCTGTTTGATGCTGATCTCTTGCTACAGAAAGTGTGCGGATATTCCCATCTAACAGATGTGCAGCAATATCTTTCACCGTCCACAGTTTTGCAATAGTGGGAGCTTTCCATTCTTCCGGTGTTAACGACCGGAGTAAGCTGATGAGTTGTTCATCGAGCAATGGAAATAAATGAGCAGTATGAATAATGTTTCCTGATTGCATAGTTCAAAGCAAACTGTATTACCATTTCAGCAAAGCACTGGCCCATGTAAAACCGCTGCCGAATGCTGCAAGACAAATTAAATCACCTTCTTTGATCTTTCCCTGTTCCCATGCTTCACATAATGCAATGGGAACTGATGCAGCTGTAGTGTTGCCATACTTTTGAATGTTATTATATACCTGATCGTCTCTCAACTTTAAACGCTGTTGTACAAACTGTGCAATACGTAAGTTGGCCTGGTGTGGAATCAACAATGTAAGATCTGATGGCTGATAGTTATTTGCTGCAAGCGATTCCATGATCACTTCAGGAAATTTAACCACTGCTGTTTTAAACACAGCAGGACCATCCATATTGGGAAAAAGCTGTGCATCGTCAATCATTGCATGACTCATAAACATATCAGCCATTTCTCCTTCATTGAAACTTGCCAGATTTTCTTTCCAATGATTGGCATGTGTACCTGGGTTGTACATCGCCAGTATTTCTGCATCAGCTCCATCACTGTGCAAATGTGTACTGAGAATCCCTCTATTGGAATCTTCTGTAGCCTGCAACACCACTGCACCTGCTCCATCACCAAAAATTACACTGATGTTTCTTCCTCTTGTTGTTAAATCCAAACCAAAGGAATGTTTCTCAGCACCCACCACCAGTATGTTTTTATACATACCACTTTTTATAAACTGATCGGCTACTGAAAGAGCATATACAAAACCGCTGCATTGATTACGTACATCCAGTGCGCCAATCTGTTTCATCTTCATGGCTCTTTGCAATAACACACCGCAACCGGGGAAATAATAATCAGGACTGAGTGTGGCAAATACTATAAAATCAATATCCTGTTCCGTAATGCCTGCCCGTTCAATGGCAATCTTTGCAGCCTCAACACCCATAGTGGTGGTGGTTTCTTCTGTACGGTGAGCATACCTTCTTTCCTGAATACCCGTTCTTTCCTGGATCCATTCATCTGTTGTATCCATAAGTTTGGTTAAATCATCGTTGGTTACAACATGTGAAGGAACATACATTCCTATACCGGCAATTTTACTCCGAATCATATGGCAATCATTTAGGAAAGCCAAGTTAGGAAATAGAAAGGAAATGCAACTGTTACATTTGAAACAATCAGCAGAGAGGTACGCAAAGTTTTATTTTAAGCAGCTGTTTCATTAGTCGGCTCAGCAACGGGAGCCTGTTCCATCCGTTTGAGATAATCATCATTATGTTCAATCGTAATTCCTTCAGGTAAACTGCATAGTTCATCAAAGCGGAGAGAACTGTTAAACTGTTCCTGCTTCAGCCCTGTGCAATTAATAAACGAGGTGGTTTTAAAATCAGCTGTATAAAAAGTACAGTTTTCAAATTCAATATTTTCAAAAATCACATCTTCAAATTTTACATTGGAGAAAACGGTGTTCCGCATTGTTCCGTTTTTGAAAGAAGTCTGAAATATCTGTGAGCCTACAAATGAATTTCTGTATGAATGTATTTGATCAAGTACCACTTTTACAAAAGTGCTGTTACCAAATGCACTTCGTTCGATGGAGGTACTGGTGGTCTTTACTTCGGCCATGTACACATAATTGAAATCGTTTTGAAAAAGTTTCAGGTGCAATTCTGCTTTCTTATTGGCGAGGTATGCTTTGCGCATAAAGGTAGCATAGGCATCTGCACTTACCTGTTTATGCCAGATATGCCGGTATTTCTGGTAAGCAAACAATTCACTAAAATCTTCATTATATTTTTTTATCACATTGTCTTTGTTAGAAAGGAATAATTCATACTCCACTTTCTTTTCTTTCTCCTGCACTTCATAGGCAGCCGCATCTGTTTCAAATAACTTCCTGCTTCTGTTGATGCTTTTTATAGCAGTATTTATATCACTGATGCGTTGATTCATCGGCGATTCCTTTACAAAGAAATTGCGGTTAATATCCTGCAGGCCATCTGCTATATACAGCAACTCATCCCTGTCGCTTTCCTGTATCAGTGTGGTTAGAATTGAATTGATAATATCGTAGTCAAGTTCAGTGTACAATCTGCTCAGCAGCACGTCAATGGTATTTTTTTCAAATTCAGGGTCACGTTTAAAAATGCTGAGTGTTGCAATGGCTGCCAGCACTTCCTGTTTTTTATCTTTAAACAGGCTTTCATTTGTTTCTTTAAATTTCTCCAGGCGCTTTTCATAACGGAGTTTTTCACTCTCCATTTTTTTATCTTCCCGGAGTTTATTATTTTCTTCTCTTTTTTCGTAGCGTACTTTCCTGAGTGAAAAGATGCCGGTAATAGCTGCGGTAATAATACCAACAATCCATGGTGTATTGCTGCTGGTGATGAGTTGTTTGAAAAATTCTCCCATAATGATAAGGTTTTGCTTCAGAAAGATATTTCAATTTCAGAGCAATGTCAATACCTCGCTTCGGGAATAAAAAAAAGGGAGACTATAGCCTCCCTGTATTCGTAATTTTTCGACTTATTATTTAATTTCCCACACTTCACTTCCCCTTAACAGCTTATCCAGATTACCTTTGCCTTTTGTGGCAATCACTTCATCAATCTGCAGCTTCATTGAATCTTCATAGCAGGCACGCTCAGTTTCGTAAAATACTCCGAAAGGCCTTGGCAGGTGCATATCTTTTCGGGGATCATCAAACATTCTTACCAGTATCTGTGCCTTATAAAAGTCTTTTTCATCATGTACCCACAAGTCATCTTTGCTTTGGCCTTCTTCCAAATTTACAACCACCGGCTTAAATCCATCTAACTTAATTCCTTTGTTTTTTGCCGCACCAAATACCAATGGTTCGCCCTGTACAAGAAATAATGTTTCTTCAGGCTTACTTCCTTTCTCTGTAAAAATTTCAAAAGCACCGTCGTTAAAAATATTACAGTTCTGATAGATTTCCAGGAAAGAAGCACCTTTATGTTTTTGGCTGCGAAGTAATGCTTCCTGTAAATGCTTGGGATCACGGTCCATGCTGCGTGCAATAAATGTTGCATCGGCCCCCATCGCTAACGCCAATGGATTAAACGGATGATCAATGCTGCCAAAAGGTGTACTCTTTGTTATTTTATGTTCTTCTGATGTGGGTGAATACTGCCCTTTGGTTAAACCATAAATCTGGTTATTAAACAGCAACACATTCACATCAAAATTTCTGCGAAGTAAATGAATGGTGTGGTTACCACCAATGCTTAAGCTATCACCATCTCCGGTTACAATCCATACACTCAGATCGGGACGTGCAGCTTTCAAACCACTGGCAACAGCTGTTGCACGGCCATGGATTGAATGCATTCCATATGTATTCATGTAATACGGAAAGCGACTGCTACAGCCAATTCCGCTTACAATCACAATGTTTTCTTTGGGAATTCCAAGTGTAGGCATGATCTTTTGAACCTGTGCCAAGATGGAATAATCACCGCAACCGGGGCACCAGCGAACTTCCTGGTCGGTTACAAAATCCTTTGCGGTTAGGGCAGGCAATGTTGTTATTTCAGACATAAGAATATATTAGAACAAATTTAAGCAGAAAATTAACTGCAAACAGGCAATTTTAAGTTGTTATTGATTTGAGCCGGTCAGTTCTTCCCAGTATTCAGCCGCTCTTCTTGTATGAGGTATAACGATGGTTCCGCCTACAATATTGGCCACTGCAAAAATCTCGTACATCTGTTCGGTAGTAATTCCCATTTCATGACTTTTACCAAGGTGATATTTAATGCAGTCATCGCAGCGAAGCACCATGCTTGCCACCAAACCAAGCATTTCTTTTGTTTTTGTGTCTAATGCTCCTTCTGCATACGTATTGGTATCTAAGTTCCAGAGGCGTTTGATGACCAGGTTATCCTTACTCAGGATCACTTCATTCATTTTTGTGCGGTAGTCGTTAAATTCCTGTACCAGGTTACTCATTGTATTTTTTTGTAAAGATATTTCGTTTCGTCCTGCTGAAAAAAAGGCATAAAAAAAGCCATCTCTTGCGAGATGACTCTAAACTTGTGCTTAACCAGATTAGTAACGGTTATTGCTGAAGCTTTTGTTTCCGCCGAAAGAAGGACGACGGTCACCACCACCACCTGTGCGTTCTTCACGTGGCTTAGCTTCTGTTACTTTGATAGCACGGCCTTCAACCATACCACCATCTAATTCGCCGATGGCTGTTTTAGCAGCAGCATCGTCACTCATTTCAACAAATCCAAAACCACGGCTTTTACCGGTGAATTTGTCGTTAATTACTTTAGCGCTGGATACTTCACCATAGCTTTCGAAAAATCCTCTTAAGTCATCGTCATTAACGTTGAAGCTTAAGTTTGAAACATAAATGTTCATGTTTGTTAATATTAAACAATTGATAAAAAAATCTGAGAAAATACGAGGCGTAAAAAATGACTAACTAACTAGAAGCAGATTGTGCGTAGCAGATAAGACGATTCACTTACATAACACTGTATAACTCAAAATAACGG
>JANOIQ010000178.1:0-11280 GCA_031407835.1 Chitinophagaceae bacterium | reverse complement strand
GCTTCTTCTCTTACCCATGCTTCGGCAGTGCTGGCACCAAATGACGTGGTGATGAGCCCGATGGGTATTTTCAATTTCTGCTGAACATCTCTTGCAAAGAAATATGCAACAGCAGATAAATGACCGATTGTTTGCGGCGATACGATTTCCCATTTTCCTATAACATCATTTTGTGGTGATGAACTGGGTGTAAAGTCTGTATCAAATACACGGATCAATGGATAATCAGCTGCTGCTACTTCTGCCGCTTCGTTAAATACTCCACACCAATAGCGATCTTCTTTTGCCACGGTCATATCCATGTTCGATTGACCTGAGCAAATCCATACTTCACCTGCATATACATCATTGATTACAATTTTATTTTTACCACTTACAGTTATAGTATACGGCCCGCCTGCTGCAATCTTATCCAGTTTCAGCATCCATTTCCCTTCTGCATTAGCAGTTGTTGTTTTCGTTTGCTTACCTAATTGGACGGTTACTTTTTCACCTGCATCGGCCCAACCCCATACGGGAACAAGTGTATTATGCTGCAGCACCATATGATCGCTGAAGGGAGTCGGTAATTTTACATCGGCATAGATTGATGTGGTTATGAATAACAGTGCGATTAAACCAAAGAATACTTTATAAAATGTTTGCATAATGAATCGTTTTATTTTAATTTTTCAAACCTTGCTGCATACCCGCCATTTGCATTCAATGTGATAATAATTTTTGAACCAGCAGACACCTTAGAATTATCTAATAACGCATTTGCCTGTTTTTCTTTATCATCTTTCACTGATGCAAGGGTATAATTTCCTCTCAAAAAAGAAAGTGATACTTCAATCGTTTTTTCTTCTTTGTTACTGCTCATAGCTGCGATGAACCATGTTGTTCCTTTTCTTCTTGCATACAAAACAAGCTCACCAATTTTACTTTGCGGCAATACAATGGTTTCATCCCACACCGGTGGAATACTTTGAATCATTTCTTTGCAGGGATTATCTAATACACTTTGCGGATCTGCACCTACGCACATAAATGGCGAAGTAAAAACAATCATACTTGCAACATGATGTGCCCAGCTTACTTCACCCATGCGGTCGCCAAAATGTACTGGAGTATAATCTGCATGTCCGGCTAAATATCTTGTAAAAGGAAGAATTGTATTTGATGAGGCCCATGGCGGACGGTTCTCCATTCCCCTTACGGCTTCTCTTGTCATTTCATTGGGCCATGTTCTTGTTTCACCGGTTGGTTTATTAGCACCATGAAAATCGAGCATTAACTGATACTCTGCTGCATCATGCAAAGCAGCCTGGTAAAATTGTATGATGTCCTGTGCTTCATTATCAAAAAAATCAACTTTCAATCCAACGATACCAAGTTCTTTACATTTCCTGAAAAACGCTTTTCGATCTGTGGGGTCTTTAATGCCGGGGATTCCTCCCCTGTTGGGATAGGCTTTCCATACCCAGATCTTTACGCCTTTAGCTGCAGAATAATCAACCAATTCTTTCATCATGTCCCAATGGTCACGTTTGTTAATGCTGTCTTTCCAGTAACCCCAGCCTTCATCAACAAGATTGTATTCAAAGCCTAATTGGGCAGCCAGGTCGGTAAAATGTTTCATGTTTTCCAATGTAATGGATCTTGGTTTGGCCAACCAGCTCCATACACTTCTGCCCGGTTTAATCCAATCTGTATTATATCCTTTCGGAAATAATGCTGTATCATATTTTGGTGATGTGTTAGCAATGATATCACAGTTAACCAAAGTGTTTAAGTCTTTTCCAATTTCAATAATACGCCACGGTGTTTCTATAACGCCATTCTTTTTTGTGATGCCTGATAAGTTTGACTGGAAATTTCTTTCTCCATTTACAATGAGTGACATTCCTGCGAAATCTGTCAGTCCTCCTTCTGTAATAACTGCATAGCCAGTGTTACCGGGTAACCCAACAGTTACAGGCGGGCCTATTAAAACACCCGTCTTTAATGTATCAATCAGTTGTTTACTATACCTGCCTTCATAATATTTAATATTGGATTGTGACCATACAATACTTCCGGCAGGAATTGCAAAAGATGTGGTTTCCTTTTCAACAACTGCAGAATCCTTATTACTGATAATGTAACGAAACGCAACCCCATCATTAAAAACTCTTACATGCAGTTTAAAATTATTGAACGCAATTATTGCATCGGTGTATTTATTTCGTGCAATACTGTGTACACCTCTTACAGCATACACTTTATCCATTCTTTTGCTTTGCAGTACTTTCCCTGCTGAAGCATTTTCCATAATATTTTTTCCGTTGACCACCATCCCCAGGCCTGATTGCTCAATAACTTTCTTTTTATTAAAGTCAACTGTATAAGTAAGTCTTCCTTTTTCAGTATGTAAAGAAAACTGAATGGCAGCATCAGGGCTTTTGATTATGATTGGTTTTGATTGCTGTGCAACTGCATTTTTGGCAACGCAAAAGAAAACTGTTACCAATACAAATGCTGTGATTCTTTTTGTGAGGTCAGACATGGTTTATTTCGATTTTAGATATTTCACTTCCGGCCAATAAAACCAACACAGCGATTTCAATACCGGCTTACTTTTATAATTCTTGTACATGATTATTTGATGGTTGTTTTCGATAAAAAATACTAATACCAATAAATACAACTATCATCACAAACACATAGGGAAGCATCCAGGTAAAAGGTGTAAAGGCTGTTTGATTAAAACTTCCCTCCACGATTTTTACGATGCCTTTACCATTTAATGAAGGGTGACGTGGGAATAATATTTGCAAAAAATTCCAGCCGAAATGGATGCCAGTGGGCAAGGCCAGGTTGTTGGTTTTTATATAAGCCAGTCCAAAAAGCAGGGCACCAATACCCGTGGTAAACATGGTGGCCACCATTTCGCTAAAAGCCATATAGCCAATATGCATCAACCCAAAAAAAAGAGCCATAATAATTTGCGCCGGCCATACCCCATACTTTTTTAGCAATAATTGAAAAGGATAACCACGAAATGTAAGTTCCTGCACATAAGCCGAAGCCAGAACAGTTACCAGCAACATAACTATTGTGCTCCATGGCAAGGCTGTATTTTGCCAGTGAAAACCAGTTTGCCATTTAATAAAAAAAGTACACCCCATCAACATCAGCATCCCAATGATTGTTCCGGTAAGCAACTGTATCCAATGAGTTGTGAATTGTGGCCGCCAGCCAATTGAATCCAGTTTACGGGCTTCCAAATAAAGGATGAATTTTGTAAAAAGAATCATTGCGCCGCAGAGTAAAACATTTACCGTCATTTCTCCCAACCGCCCGGCAATCTGTACCAGGAAGAGCATCAAAAAACTACCCCCAAGGAAAAGGCAAACCCTGATAAGTGGATGCAGTTTAAGATAGCCCAGGCGTAAACTTTTTATCATACTATAAAATTTCTATTTAAGCGATTGATAATATGCTTCCATCACATACCAGGCTTTCTTTTTATACATTCTATTTAAGCATTCTTCCAATCCTTCATTGTACAGCTGCCATTAAATCACTTTGTTTTTACCAGCAGCACATCATCTATATAACAAAAAGCATTGGCCATACCCTCTGCCTTAAAACCAATCTCCACTTTTCCACCCTTAACAGGAATGCGCTCAATCCTGATTGTTATCCATGTTGCATTATCCTCTTTAACAGGGTATAAAAGAGTCTTACCATTACTCACCGCATACATTTCAAGTTTGCCAAACCCAATACTGTTCTTCACTTTAGCGGTCATGGTATAATATCCATCCTGTAACTTTACATAAGGTGAAGATGTTATTGTTTGTGATATATTTCTTTTAAAATTTATTTTATCGCTGATGTTTAAACTTTTTTCACCGGTAACAATTTTTCTTTCGCTCTCAGTATTATGATGATTTAAGAACGGAGAAACAGTTGTATCAAGACTGATTTTATTTCCTTCTGTAATAACCGTTACCCAACCCATTAATTCTTTTTGTACAGGTTTAACAATACTTGGAATAGTTTTGCGGTCTGCTTCAAAGCTTCCGTTCTTCACATAGTTATTATCAGCAGCTACTTTCCATTCACCAGTTTTTGCATCAAGGCTCCATGAGTTGAGTGAATTAAAATATGGAATACTTCCACCAAATGAAAGTGGAAACCACTGATTGTAACCTAAACCGTTACCTGCAAAATTTGCCCAGCGATCACCACAGTAAACAACGGTTTCCTGCCTGCTGCCTTTTACGTTAAAGAAAAAGCCGGTTTGGGTTACATGTGCATAATCATCAGCACTCCCGTTCATAACCAGCATCTCGTTTGCCGGCAGATAAGGCCCTCTGATATTATCAGCAACCAGGTAATAAGCAAAAGAAGCATCCCAGCCATAGATATTTGATGCAGCCATATAATACCTGCCTTTGTATTTGAACATACAATTGCCTTCACGACTTTCGCCCTGAAAAATTTTTGTACAGTCTAAAAGATTCACCATTCCATCTTTAACACCAATCTCCGAAACATAAATTTTATTTCTGCCACTGCCGTAAGAATAAATAAGATATGATTTGCCGGTTTCTTCATCAGTAAATACCGTTTGATCGCCTGTATTGGTTGTGCCAATCATTTCTTTCATACTGATCTTCTGATGCCATTTAAATTTTCCTGTGGCATGATCTGCCAATGCAATCAGCACTTCGCTTCCATGTTGTACAAACATTGCGTATTGTTTACGCTCTTTTATATAAGCCACACCTAATCTTCCCAGCCAGGTATTACGCCCATCTTTCAATACTTCGTCTTTGGTTAATACATCAGCCTCAAATGTCCAGTTTATTAAATCAACAGAACTATAACAGGTAACAGATTTAAAAGTACATTTCGGCAATGTTACAGAAGGATCATTGCGATAAGTATCAGCCTCCTCATAGTAAACTCCATACCAGTAATATTTTTCAACTCCTGTAACAGCGTCGGCGAATCTGAATATACCTCCACCCTGGCTGTTAATCGGACTGCCATCCTTTGTATACCAAAAAATATCATTTTTGATATTGAGCGATTGTGCCCTCACCGTGTCAATTATACCACCCAACAAAAGCAGCATAACTACAAAAAAAAATTTAGTTAACTTTTTCATTCTATTACTTATAAGCTGTTTTCAGAAAGAAACCGTTTGTCTATTTGTGCATTGCACTGCTTTCCCAGCAATTTGGTAATACACAAAATCAGCATAACAGAGCATTGCTTACAGCTATTTATATTGAAGTAAGTTTTCTTGTTTCTAATTAACACAAAGCACTCAATGAAGTGCTATACCAAATTACTCCCCTCAATCTTTAAACAAAAAGCATGTTCGCAGGGCTTACGATTCGGGAAATTTATTTTCAACCCTTCTTCATCTCTTGTAAAATCAAGTTTGCCTGCACCGAGTAATGAAACACTTTCAATTGCACCTGTTTTTTGTGCACTGGTATTGCCCAATGGTTTTATTACCACTTGTTTTCCTTCCGGCCAGCCCATAATAAATGCGAAAAGAGTTTTTCCTTTTGCCGCAAAGCGAACATCTTCATACGAAAACGTTTTACGTTTGCTTTCATTAAACGTTGTGGCAGAGTTTACTTCTTTCTCATTTTTTGCAACATCGGTTAAAGGACCTGCTCCAAAAATTTTCCAGGGCCTCGTGGCATAAATTCCTTCGCTGTTTACAGTCATCCATTTTGTAATACCATCCAATACATTCAGTTCATCGCTATCAAGCATACCACTGGCTGGCAATGGAAAGTTTAGCATCAGGTTTCCGTTGCGGCTTACAATATCTACCAACAAATCCACCACCGTTTTTACAGATTTATATTTCCCAACCCTGTCTTTATTATAATGCCAATCACCGATGCAGGTATCCGTTTGCCATGCTTTGGGCCAAATACCATCTACCACACCACGTTCCACATCAAATACACAAATGCCTTTTTCATTTCCATCTTCCGGACGTTTGCTGGTATAAACTGCTTCTGTTTTACCTCCGTTTGTAATTGCACTTTTATTATATAAGTGTGCCAGTAAATTCAATCCATGTTCTTCAAAAGGCATTGGACCATCACTGTATAATAAATCGGGGTTATACTGATCAACAAGGTCTTTCATTCTGTCGAACCAATGTTTACGCCAACTTTCCGGAATATTATTTTCATTCCAATCGAGCCGTTTGTTGTACACCTCTTCACAGGAAGTATACAGTCCGAAATTTTTTGGATCAGCTCCATCGTAGGGAATACCTTTCAACGGTCCTTCAAAATCGCTGCCTTTACTTGTGCTGAACCATTTGTACGTAACCCATAAATGATCACTGATGCCGAATTTCAATCCCTGTTTTTTTGCTGCTTTAGCAAACAGTCCAACAATGTCTTTCTTCGGCCCCATGTTCACCGTATTCCATTTATTATGTTTTGAATTCCAGAGATCGAAGTTGTCGTGGTGCACACCCATTGTCATAAAATATTTGGCACCGGCTTTTTTATACAAGTCCATTAAATAATCTGCATCAAACTTTTCGGCCTTCCATAATGGTATGGTATCCTTGTATCCAAACTTAGATGGATGACCATATTTTTCTACATGATGCTTGTATTGTTTATGACCCTGCGTATACATATTACGTGCATACCAGTCGCCGGCTTCAATAGCAGATTGATTACCCCAATGAGCCCAGATACCAAACTTAGCATCACGAAACCAATCAGGAATTTCATAACTTCTTAATGAAGCTCTTGTTGCTTTGAAAGGCCCGGGAGCAAAAAAATTATTTGTTCCGTTAACTATATCAGAATTTTCTATCGTGCTATTCTCCCCAAAGGCCAAAGAAGGATTCAACTGCAATGCAGGAATACCCAATGCAAGACTTTTTAAAATATTTCTTCTGGAGATTGACATGTCAATTGATTTAGTAAGTGATTAAATTCTATACTCGTAATTGAGATATTTATTTTACCTGCATTTTCAATGCATCGATACGTTTGAAACATACATAAGTAAAAGTATTTCCTTCCTGTAAAAAGAACCTGTTGTTTTTAATCCAACGCATTCACTGTTACAATCCCTCCTAATCCTGCCTTCTGCCCCTTCTCTGTTTCAATCAACACATTCAATTTTTGTTCGTTGGGTGATGGTGGAAACTGAACAACAATGTCTGCAGATTCAACAGTTGTTTTTGTTGCAACCAGTTTTTTATCAATCCACACCTCGGCCTTGCCGGTTACTGCTTTCAATATTAATTTACCACCGTTTTTTCTTTGTGCAGCATATGGTTTAAATGTAGTGCGATAAGTGACAAAGCTTCCATCAGCAAAGGTTTGCAACTGGTTACCACGAAAAGGCTGCCAGGTATTTTGATCGTAGCTGGCAACTTCTACATTGGGATCAGGACGTGTTATTGAAAAAGGCGAAACACGCCATCTATCCAATACCATGTAAGGATTTGCAATGGCTACCGCAGGAATCTGAACCGTATCTTTTACATTGATAATAATCGTTGCCGGTTTAAGAGTTCCTGATTTTGCAGTTAGAGTTAACGGCCCCGAACTGTTTGTTTTACTTTGCAAAATAACCTGTGCTAAACCATTGTATAAATTGCGTTTGTTTCCTTTATCAGGTTCATGACTGTTGGCATCCCCATTGCCCAGACCAATAATGTTACCTGCACCGCTTACTTCAAATTCAATTGGAAGATTAGCCGTTTCTACCGGGCGGCCCTTTGCATCCAGCACCCTAACGGTTACCGGCACTGCATCTGCGCCATCGCCTATAATTGTTTTTCTATCAGGTATTAATTCAATACTAACAGGTTCAGATGTTGTCTCCACTTTAAACCTTGATACTTCTTTGCCGTTTTTAAAACCGACCACTTCTAATTTACCGGGTTGATAAGGAACCTGCCAGGTAACCATTTCATATTTATCAACCGGCGCTTGCTGAATTAATTTTCCATTTAAATACAGCTTTACATTTTCAGCATTACTCATGGCCATCACTTTTATATTTTTCCCAATACTATCTGCAGGCCAGTTCCAATGCGGCACCAGGTGCAGTATGGGCTTATCTTCTACCCACTGTGCCTGGTGAATATAAAAAGCAGTTTTTGGAAAGCCGCACAGATCCATAATACCGAAGCTTGAACTTGCTGCAGGCCATTCGATGGGTTGTGTTTCGCCACGGTAATCAAAACCGGTCCACACAAAACAACCGGCTAAAAAACGCCGCTCTGCAACTGCTTTCCATGCAACACGATGCGTTGCACCCCAACTGGGGAATTCAGTGTCGTAAGAGCCGATAACATTTTTCTTTTTATCTGTTTTGAATTCGCCTCTTGTCATTAATCCCGAAGCATCTTCAGAACTGGTAATGGGCAGATTGGGATTTTCTTTATGAAAACGGTCGTAATCACGTATCTGGTAATTAAAGCCCATCACATCAACTGCATCAGAAACATTTAAACTGCTGAACAAACCACCACTCATAGCCGCAGTTACGGGCCTGGTGGTATCTAATTTTTTTACTTCGGCATTCATGCGTCTCACCATTTCGTAACCAATCTCTGTGCCCTGCACTGGCTCTTCGTTAAACACACTCCACAGAATAATGCTGGGATGGTTTCTATCCCGGCGAACCATCCATTGCAACTGTCGTATGTATTCAGGCGATGCATTAAAATTCCGGTTCTCATCCATCACTAAAATCCCCATCCTGTCGCAGGCATCTAAAAATTCAGCTGCCGGCGGATTGTGTGAACAGCGGTAACCATTAACGCCCATTTCCTTTAATTTTTTTAAACGAAAATCCCACAAAGAATTGGGTACAGCCACGCCAACACCGGCATGATCCTGGTGGTTACAAACACCTTTTATTTTTACATATTTATCATTCAGATAAAAACCAGAATCGGTGGTGAATTTTATAGTACGAAAACCACATGTTGTAAAAAAAGTATCAATGGCTTTGCCGTTTGATGAAACAACGGTTCTCACTTTATACAATGTTGGATCTTCAATCGTCCATAATGTTGGGTTAATAACCGGTAAAGAAAATTTGCCTGCAACTTTATCCAATGCAGGAATACTTGCAGTTGTTTTGCCCTGCACAATTTGTTTATCCGTTTTATCAAACAAGGTAGATTCAATCTCTACATTGGCCGGAGTTTTTCCTGAATTCTCAATCGTTGCTTCAACAGGAATTGTCCATGAACCATTTGCATTTTTTACAGGATGAGCAAAAACACCATCTGTAATTATATGTACCGGCGAAGTTTTTACCAGCCAACTATGCCGGTACATGCCTGCACCTTCGTACCACCAGCCCTCTTGTGTATCGGCATCCACTTTTATAACAATATTGTTAAGGTCGTCGCCGTATTTAACCATGGCGGTAATGTCAATATAAAAAGAAGTGTAGCCACAATAATTGCGATGCATAATGGTACCATTAACCCAAACGGTACAATGTGTTGCTACTGCATCAAACTGTAATTCCAAATGCTTGCCCCTGTCGGCTCTGTCTATTTTAAAATTTCGCCTGTACCAGCCGGTGCCACGTTTGCGGTAACCCTGGTTTGAGTTTTCTGTTGAGTCGAATGGCTTATCTACTGCCCAGTCGTGCGGCAGTTTTACCTGTTGCCATTCGGTATCATCAAATTCCGGCGCTGCTGCTCCCCATGCTTTGCCAGCCTTGGCATTGCCATAACTCATATTCTGGCCTTTAATAACCGGCATGGGAATTTCACCCTGGTAAAAACGCCAGCCATTATCCAATGATAATTTTTCACGGACTTTTGTTTGAGATTGAGTCAATGCAATTTGAAAGATGCAGGCAATGAGGATTATACTTTTTTTCATCTTAGAATTTATTCTTATTAAATTTTTTTATTTTATTTCTTCTTCTCTTCTGAATAATTTTTTTGTTGAATCCATTGTGGGCCATCCATCTTCATCCATATATAAAGTTTTTATATTCAGTAATGAAGCTCCTTTTTGTGAACGGGTATAGGCATGATAAACTATAAATGTAGTATCATGCTCTGTAAAAAAACCGTTGTGGCCACGACCAGCTTCTGTACTGTCGCCAGCCAACAACAAACTGTATTTATTATTTACCCAGCTTTCGCCTTGTTTATTCAGGTAAGTACCTTTTATATTTTCTGAACGGCCCATAACAATTTGATACGTACTGCTGTCACCTGCACAGCATCTTCCTCTTGATGCAAAAATGTAATAATACGTTGGACCTTTAATAATAAAAACTCCTTCACCCAGTGAAGTAGTAAGAGTAGTAATGTCAGGCGGGTCTTTTTTTAACTTGCCGGTTTTAAAATCCAGTTCCACCAATCGTAAACCTGCTTTGTAAGA
The DNA here is from genome assembly GCA_031407835.1 of Chitinophagaceae bacterium. Lineage (GTDB taxonomy): Bacteria > Bacteroidota > Bacteroidia > Chitinophagales > Chitinophagaceae > Lacibacter. The sequence continues at coordinate 880 of JANOIQ010000178.1, read as the reverse complement.
ACCATACACCAAATATTTTTTTCCATCCCGATCAACAAAAATATTAGGGTCAATTACATTCACTCCTTCCCCACCATTTTTAAAACTGATAATCTGTCCTTCATCTACCCATTTGTAAGCAGGATCATTCTTATTCAATGTACTATTGGTTACAAGGCCAATGCTTGAATTAAAATTCATCCATGCCGAAACAGAATAATACAAATAATATTTTCCGTTACTGAAATGAATATCGGGAGCCCACAAACCAATCTTTTCTTTGATGTCTTCTTTCCACCAATCAAACTTTATACTATCTCTTCCAAATACGCTGCCTGCATTTATCCAGTTGATCCTGTCTTTAGAAGTTTTAATACCCATACCGGTGGAGAAAATATAATAGGTACCGGCCTGCTTAATCATTACCGGGTCATGTACATTCAAATTTCCTTTTAAGCCATTGTTTTCAATGATGCGGTTAAAACCTGGCGGTTGAGCAACAGCAACATTGTTCATAAAAAAAATAAGCAGAATCAGTTGAAATAATTTTTCAGGCATAACAGCACTTGTTATTTAATGAACATTGTTGATCATTTCTTCACTACCATAATTTTTCCTTCCTTATCAAACATAATTTTTACAATTCCCGGCTTCTCCCTCCACGGCGATTGATTATCATTACCGAAGTAAGTAGCCCAACAGTTTCCTTTTTTATCTTTAAAGAAATTGCCACCACCTGCACAGGGCACCGATTCGTGAAGGTTGGTATATGGCCCGTAAATATTATCTGCCATTGCCACACAACTGGAATAGCGGCCTTCGTATTCATCTGCCGCACCCAGGTAATATTTTCCATTTGCTTTAAACAAGATTGCACCTTCGTGCCCCAAATCATTTGAAC
>JANOIQ010000125.1:0-18549 GCA_031407835.1 Chitinophagaceae bacterium | reverse complement strand
ACTGCTGCAACTAAGAGGGCGGTCATGATTTTTTTCATGTTTGTTCGGATTTGAGTTCTGTAAAATTAGCTATCTTTTTCAAGAATTCACGCTTTTCAGCATAATGAACGCAAAACTGATCAGTTTATGATACGGTTTGCTGCATTTGTTTAGTTATTTTTGCCGCATGAGCAGCCAGCTTCCCCTCAGCTTTGAACCAAATAATCAACCAATAAGTGATTCCATGAGCTTACAACTGAAACGCCCCCTTTCTGTTATTGATCTTGAAACCACGGGAATCAATATCGGCAGCGACCGAATCGTTGAGATAGCAATTATTAAGATTATGCCCGATGGTACCAGACAGGTAAAACGGAAGCTGATTAACCCTGAAATGCCGATTCCTCCCGGTTCAACCGAAGTACATGGCATCAGTAATGAAATGGTGAAAGATGCCCCAACTTTCAAGCAGGCAGCTAATGAAATTAAAATGTTCCTGGCCAATTCTGATCTGGCCGGTTATAATTCCAACCGGTTTGATATTCCGCTTTTGGTAGAAGAATTTTTGCGTTCAGGACTGGATATTGAGCTAAATGATCGTCTGTTACTGGATGTACAGAGAGTCTATCATATGATGGAGCAGCGTACCTTATCAGCAGCGTATAAGTTTTATTGTGATAAAGTATTGGAAGGAGCTCATAGTGCAGAGGTTGATGCAACTGCTACATGGGAAGTGCTGGAAGCACAGGTGAAGCGATATCCCCAAATAGGCAAGAGTGAGGATGAGATTGTGAAGTTTACAGGTGATGATCAGATAGTAGATTTTGCCCGCCGTTTTGTAATGGAGAATGGAGTGGAAGTATTTAATTTCGGCAAGCACAAAGGAAAGCCGGTTACACTTGTGCTGAAACAGGAACCACAGTATTACGACTGGATGATGAAAGGTGATTTTCCCCTGCATACCAAACAAAAGCTAACAGAAATTTTAAACCGTACGCTGTTAAAAAAGAACTAAACGTACAGACAGTTTGTTAACAACAAAGAACCGTTTTTCGAAATAAAGTATATTACAGAGCAAATAAATCAGATTGGAAAAATTAGTCATTATACCAACCTATAACGAGAAGGAAAATATTGAAAATATTATCCGTACTGTTTTTACGTTGTACAATGATTTTCACATACTGGTAATTGATGATGGCTCACCTGATGGAACAGCACAAATTGTAAAAAATCTGCAGGCATTATTTTCTGATAAGCTATTTATTGAAGAGCGCAAGGGCAAACTTGGATTGGGCACTGCTTATATTCACGGTTTCAAATGGGCCATTGAAAAAGGATATGCTTTCATTTGTGAAATGGATGCTGACTTCAGCCATAACCCTGCTGATCTTGAACGGTTGGTTCACGCCTGTAAATATGAGGGAGCTCATGTAGCTGTTGGCAGCCGTTATGTAAAAGATGGTGCCGTTGCCAACTGGCCGCATAACAGAATCTTACTTTCAAAAGGCGCATCGCTTTATACAAGAATCATTACATGGATGCCGGTGATGGATCCTACGGCAGGTTTTGTATGTTATAAAAAAGAAGTACTTGAATCAATTGATCTTGACGGCATCCGTTTTGTTGGATATGCTTTTCAGATTGAAATGAAATTTGCTTCCTGGAAACTGAAGTTTAAGATCAAAGAAGTGCCTATCACTTTTGTTGACCGTAAGCTGGGTGTAAGTAAAATGAATAAAGGAATTGTAAAAGAAGGAATACTCGGCGTATTAAAACTCCGCTGGCACAGCCTCTTTAAAAACTACCATGTGCGGATTAAGAAAACAGTGGAACCTGTTTCTAAATTAAGAGCTGATGAGGTAGTAGCTCAAAGCAATTCCTGATTGATTCATGAATGCAACCACCAAAGCTTTTTTGCAATTACATACTGCCGTTTTTCTTGCAGGGTTTACCGGAGTACTTGGCCGTTTAATTGATCTCAATGAAGGCTGGCTGGTTTGGTACCGGATGCTGTTATCAACACTTATTTTATTACTCCTTATTTTATTCAGTAAAAAAAATATCCGTATTGAGCGGAAGTACCTGCTTCAATGCATTTCTGTTGGCGGTATGATTGCACTGCACTGGGTGTTCTTTTATGGGAGTATAAAATATGCCAACGTATCAATTGCGCTTGTTTGTTTTGCTGCAACAGGATCCTTTACAGCTATACTGGAGCCATTGATTTATAAACGGAAAATTGATCTGTTTGAAATTTTACTGGGGTTGCTTGTACTGCTGGGCATTTATCTCATCTTTCATTTTGATGTGCAGTATAAAATAGGAATTGTGCTGGGTGTGGCTGCCGCTTTCCTGTCAGCTTTATTTCCCATCTTTAATAAACGGATTATACAAAAAGTTCCGGTGGCCAATCTTACTTTATATGAATTGGGTGGGGGATGGTTGGTACTGAGTTTATTACTGCCCTTTTATTTACAGTTTTCTCCTTCAGTTACTGCAATTCCATCAGGAAGTGATTGGTTCTGGTTATTGATGCTCTCCATGTTTTGTACGGTGCTTGCTTTTCAATTATCTGTGAGTGCATTAAAAAAAATATCTGCCTTCACAGCAAATCTTACGTATAACCTTGAACCGGTTTATGGCATTGCTTTAGCCTTTTTTATTTACCACGAAAACAAAGATCTGGGTAAGGGGTTTTATTGGGGTATCAGTTTAATTTTGTTGAGTGTACTGATTCAAACACTCAGGGTAAGGAAGAAACGAACCACTTAATACCCTCAAAAGAGTACTTCTTTTTCAGTTGATTCTTTTCTAACTTAACAGGTGCAATTTATAAATTAGCCTGTATGCTGTTTGCAATCCTTTTACTGCTGATCATTCTGCTGTTTGTTTTAATTTTCTTTCTAATCATTAAACCTATACTTATGTCAACACAAAACATGCTGAGCCGTTATCATTTCCAGGTGCAATGGGGTGGTACAAGAATCGGATTTATGGAAGTATCCGGATTGGATATTGAAATTGAAGCAATCTCTTACCGTGAAGGGTCAAGCCCGGAAGACAGTTCAAGAAAACTGCCAGGCTTACGAAAATTCTCAAACATTACATTAAAGCGTGGAATTGTTGCAGGAGATAATGAATTCTTTGATTGGATCAATACAAAACGCATCGGTTCCATTGAGCGGAGAGATGTTGTGATCTCTTTATTAAATGAAGATCATGCACCTGTTGTTACATGGAGATTACAGAATGCATTTCCTGTTCATTATTACGGGCCTGTACTTTTGTCCAATGATGGTAACACCGCAGTTGAAACACTGGTATTAACCCACGAAGGAATTAGCATTGAAACATCCTGATTAAAACTCAAGTATAAAACCAATTGTTGGCGTTACACTGGGATCATTGTTTTGCAGAATGAGCGGAATGGCGTTGCTGCCATCAAAGGCAACAGGTTTATTGTTTGTACTTGCAAATGCCGAGTTATCTGCAGTACGTTTAAATGTAAACTGTGGAAAGGCAGGGCTCTTTGCCAAATACCAGTTGCTTACATCAAGAAAAACATCCAGGGTCATTTTTTTCCAGTTCCATTTTTTATCAATACGTACATCACTTGCATGAAAAACATCCAGGCGGTTTTGATTAAGTTTTGCATTATCAAGAACTCCTTCACCTAAACTCAGGTAATTCTGACGACTGGATGTTTCATCAAACGAGGTATATGGTGCACCTCCCTGGAAACGAAACTTCAAACCCAGTTCCCAGTTGCGTTGAAATTTATAGCCCCATGTTACACTTAAGAGATGACGGTTATCCCAGGCACTGGCAATATACTTTCCATCTGCTCCGCTAAACTGACTTACAAATAATGTATAACTGAATACACCATAAAAACGTTTGGTGAGTTTCTGCTGTGCAAATAATTCAACACCGTATGCTCTTCCTTTTCCTGTACCGATCACATCTTCATTTCCCAACACGTTAAAGTCGCCACCACGGTTGGCGAGGTTTACACCATCACGAACACTCACCGGCATATTTCCATATTGTTTATAAAACCCTTCAATGGTAAAACGTGTAGTATTCTTCGGTAAAAATTCCACACCAATTACATAGTGATTACTGCGTTGATATGTTGCATCTTTATTTACAAGATTTCCAGCATTGTTTTCAAAGCCTAGAACGGTATATGGGGCCAGTTTATAATATCGTCCAACACTTGCATTCAATGTCCATTTATCACTTAACACATAACTCAACCCAATGCGTGGACTAAAGGTTTGGAACAGGTTCATTCCTTTATCTGTAAATGTATTTCCATCCATACGGATGCCAAAGTTTACACCCAGCCTGTTATCGAAGAAACGTTTCCCTGCCTGAACAAAAGCTCCAAGTCTTGCAAAATTGATAGAAGAGTTGAAGGATGATTTTATTTCAGGTTGAATGACATTATTATTGGTATCTCTTACTTCAGCTCTTATTCTTGCAAAGCCTTTATTACTGAATTGAACATATTGTGCAACTGCACCGTAACTCAGTTTCCATCCATTAACAGTTTGATTAACATCAAACCTGAATTTATTTTCTGTTTCGTTAGACTTGAGATCAAGAGATTGTTCAGCAGGTTTTGGATCAAGGTTATCTTCAAAACGTGTTATACCATTATTGAAAGCATTCCTGCTCAATGCAAAATTCATATAACCGTTTTTAATGTTGCGTTTCAATGCTGCACCAACCGTGTAGTTCCATTGATTGATGTTGGGATTACTGTTGAGGATATAAATTTTTTCTGCTGTTGATTCAGATGGTGCAGCAAAGCTGAACTCATCAATGGCACCAACACCCAAAAAAGTAAGGGTTGTTTTTTTATTGATTTGGTGAGTGACCTTGTATTGAAAGTCCCAGTAGTTTGGACGGATGGGCAAATCAATTGCCTTAAATAAAAATTGCAGATAGCTTCTTCTTGCACTTGCAAGAAAGGTTGTCTTTTTACTTTTGCTTACTGGGCCTTCAAGTGTTGCTGCCAGCTCAGTTGCACTTAAACGCACATTACCCTGTAAATGACTGCTGTTTCCTTTTTTCTGTTTAAATTCAAACACACTGCTGAGTGCATTATCATAGCGGGCATCAAAGGCCGAAGAAGAAAGTTTTACATCTTCAATAAAGCTCACGTTAAGGATACCTGTTGGCCCGCCACCTGAACCCTGTGTAGCAAAATGGTTGATAACAGGTATTTCAATCCCATCTAAATAAAATACATTTTCACCCGGGCCGCCACCACGAATGATGATGTCGTTTCTGAAACTACCAACACTTCCTGCAGTTCCTCCAACACCTGGAAGGGTATTGATTACACGACTGATATCAAAATTTCCACCTGGGTTTGCTTTAATTTCTTCTGTTGTTAAACGCTGTACGCTTAAGGGAGTTTCAAGTGTGGCAACTTTTGCGGTTCGTCTTCCCGTAACTGTTATCTCTCCGATTAATTTTACTTCCTGTTCCAGTTCAATGGAAAAATTCAATTCATTTCCTGAAGTAAGAACAATATTGAAAATTGTGTATGACTTGTATCCAACCCTCGTGAAGAGTATATTATATGACCGGGTATCAATATTAGTGATCCGGAAACGGCCCAGGGAATCAGTAACAGTTCCAAATTCGGTATTTTGTACTTTGATACTTACTCCGTATAGTGGCAATTGGTTGCCCCTGTCAATAACTGTACCGGCAATAACTCCTTTGTTTTGTGCTTTTAAAGGCTGAAAAATTTCAACAAAAAAGATAATAATGATAATAATTCTGTTCATAAGTTGTTTATTCCACTCGTGTAAAACAACACAGTGTGTAAATTGTTTAATTTATCTTGTAGAACCAAAAAACTGCACATGAGAAATTTTATACCAGGATTATTCTTGTTGTTCCTCCCTTTTTTAACCATTGCCCAAAGTAAAAAACCGCTTGATCATTCTGTTTACGACAAGTGGCAAAGTGTTCAATCTCCCCAGATCAGTAATGATGGTAAGTGGGTGCTGTACATGGTCAATCCACAGGAAGGAGATGGAGATCTGATCATACAATCAACTGACGGGAAGTACAAAAAATCAATCCCCAGAGGTTATAATTCGCTTATTACACAAGATAGCCGTTTTGTAGTGTTTAAGATCCGTCCGCTTTTTAAGGATACAAGAGAGGCTAAGATTAAAAAGAAAAGGGCTGATGATATGCCAAAGGATAGCCTGGCAATTGTGGAGCTTGGCAAAGACAGTGTTTGGAAAGTTGCCAAAGTAAAAACATACAAGATTCCGGAAAAAGCAAGTGGCTGGCTTGCTTATCACATGGAAAAAGCAATACCTGACCCACCTAAAATGCAGGTAAAGCCTGATTCAGTTACTCAGATTATCAGAATTGAAACGATGGCTGATTCGCTGATGCGTGTTGCCGACAGTTTAAAAAACAAGGCAGCAGAGGCAAGAACAAAGGGCTTAACTGTTTTGCAGCCTGCTAAAAAAGAAACAAAGCCGTCAGCTGTTAAACCCGCTGAAGATCCGGTTGAAGAAGGAACTGAACTTGTTGTAAGAAATACAATAACAGGTGAAGAAAAGAAATTCAAACTGGTAAGTGATTATTATTTCAGTGAAAAAGGAAATGCTTTACTGATTAAAACAACCAAAAAGAATGGCGATACATTGTCGAGAGCAAGTGTATTGTGGATGAACACTGCTTCAGGAAAAATTGATACAGTGATGAAAGGATTTAATGAAGCAAAGAATTTTGCGTTTGATGAAGAAGGAAATCAACTGGCGTTTGTTGCTGAGAGAGACAGTGTAACTAAAGCTTTAAAAAAGTTTTATAAGCTCTGGTATTATAAGCCTGGCCTCGACAGTGCAAAACTGAAAGCAGACAGAAAAACAGCAGGTATAAAATCAGGTATGACGGTTAGCCCTGATTTTCTGAATAAATTCAGCCAGAATGGGAAACGGTTATTCTTTGGATTGACACCAATCCGTCAGCCAAAGGATACAAACATTGTTGATTTTGAAACTGCTAGATTAGATATTTGGAACTATAAAGATGATGAACTGCAGCCACAGCAATTGTTACAGGCAGCAATGGAATTACGCAGGAGTTATCTATCTGTAATTCATGATGACGCCAATACAACTACTTCTTTAGCTGATGAAAACCTTGAACGTATTGAATTAGCTGATGAGGACAATGGAGATGTTGCATTAGGTGAATCAAGTAAAGGTTACCGTATACAGAACCAATGGGAGCAATTCAATTATCAAAAACTTTTCCTGGTAAATGTAAAAACCGGTGAACGGAAAATGATTGCTGATAAGTTAAGAGGAGGCGGCAGCATTTCGCCCAAAGGAAAATTTATTGGTTGGTACGATTGGAAGAACAGGAATTACATTATTTATGATATTGCTACAGGAAAAACCATCAATGCCACAAAAGATATTAAAGTTCCATTGTATAATGAAGATGATGATCATCCCGATGATCCGCCACCACATGGCATTATGGGCTGGCATGAAAATGATGCAGCCATGTATGTGTATGATAAGTTTGACATCTGGAAAGTTGATCCAACCGGTGCAGTAAAACCTGTTTGCATCACCAATGGAATTGGCCGAAAAAAACAATTTACTTTCCGCAATACAGTTTTAGACAGGGAAGAACGTTTTATTAAAGATGGTCAAACCTTATTGCTGAATACATTTGATAATAAAGAAAAGGGGAGTGGCTGGGTAGTTTATAAAGCAGGTGATAAGTTCGCATTAAACGAAGCAAACCCGGTAACAAATCCAATGGCCTTTAATGCGTTTGGCGGAACTGTGAAAGCAAAGAACAGTGATGTATTGCTATATACTGCTATGACTCCGCAAATGAGTCCTTCTTTATTTTCTACTGCTATTGGAAATGCACAGGATCAGAAATCTGCCGTACAATTAAGTAAAATTAATGAGCAGCAAAAAGATTTCAACTGGTACAGTGTTGAGCTGCATAAATGGAAAATGTTTGATGGGAAAGAATCGGAAGGTTTGTTATTCAAACCTGAGAATTTTGATCCCGCCAAAAAATATCCTGTTATTTTTTATTTCTATGAAAGGAATGCAGATACACGTTATGGTTATCGTACTCCGGCACCAAGTGCATCAACCATCAATATTGCTTATTTCACCAGCAATGGATATTTAGTGTTTGATCCAAACATTTATTATAAGAATGGTGAGCCGGGTGAAAGTGCATATAACGCTGTTGTAAGTGCAGCCAAATATCTCAGCAAAATGAAATTTGTTGATAGTACAAAGATGGCGATACAGGGTCAGAGCTGGGGTGGATACCAGGTTGCTTACTTAGTAACAAGAACAAAAATATTTGCTGCGGCAGGAGCTGGTGCGCCTGTAAGTAATATGTTCAGTGCGTATGGTGGTATCCGCTGGGGTGCAGGTATCAGCCGTCAATTCCAATATGAAAAGTCGCAGACACGTATTGGATTTACACCATGGCAGCGTCCTGATTTGTACACGAAGAATTCGCCTTTATTTAAAGCAGATAAAGTAACAACACCTTTACTGCTGATGCATAATGATAAAGATGGGGCAGTTCCCTGGTACCAGAGTATTGAATACTTCACTGCCTTAAGAAGATTAGATAAGAAAGTGTGGCTGTTACAATACAATGATGAAGATCATAATTTGGTTGAACGCAGAAACCGTAAAGATCTTTCCGTGCGCTTAGGACAATTCTTTGATCATTACCTGAAAGGAGCACCCATGCCAGCGTGGATGAGAGATGGTGTGCCTGCAACGAATAAGGGAATTGATTGGGGATTGAAAGTGGAATAGGATAAATTTTCTTCAGAACGTCACCTCGACGAAGGAGAGGTCTCATGAATTTGAAACTGCATCAATTTTATGAGATGCCTCCTTCGTCGGCATGACGTTTTTAATTTTATGCCGCTGCCAGAAACTTCACAAAGCTCCGCTTGGCAATTGGTAAAAAGGTTTCATCAACCGGGTACGACAAATTGGTTTCAATACAATACACAGCCGGGTTATGTAACTGAGCTTTACTGCGGATCAGTTCGCCCTTAATATTTTCATAACTATTGGCGATATTACTGATCCAGCTGTCAACAAAATTTGTTTTGAGTGTTCGGTACTGTTCATCGTGGCGTTCAAAAAAACCAAGACGGTACTGGTATACTTTGGTTTGTTTTTCATGGGTGCTGCGGAGAAACAAATAACCTTCACTTGTATCTAAAGGAATGATACCGATGGGCTCAATGCTGATGCTTTGTTCCACCATTTCATAAATCTCTGTTCCGCTGCTGATAGTATTTTTCAGTTCAGCAATAGAATAATGCATAATGGTTTCCAGTTCCTGCATCAGCTCATCATCTTCTATCATCTGCTCATACAACAGTTGCAGTTTCTCTAACTGAATACCGGTAAGTTTTTTTGGGAACTGTTCCTGCAGGTATTTTTTATTTTCCCTGAAAGCAACCAGGTTGTTGTAATGAAAAATGACATCGGCCAGTTGCGGGTAAAGCTTTGCTTCAGTAAAATAGTTGTTGACTTGCTGCAAATAGGCGAGGAGTGTATACTTCTTCAACTCAAAATCAATGTAGCCATCAGCAAACCAGGTTTCGGATAATGTCTTCATGTTTAAGGATTTTGACGGGTTATTGTTTCTTAAATTTACAAAACTCTTTGATTAATTAAAAGAAGAACTTAATTTATCGTTTCAAATCAATCGCTATGCGTTTCATTTTAACGTTCACCTGCCTCTTGTTTCTGCTTGTTTCCTGCAGCAGGAATACCTTTTATATTGTTCGCCATGCTGAAAAAGCAACGGCAGCTGCAAATATGAGCAGTGACGTGCCGTTAACAGAAGCAGGACAACAAAGAGCCATTGCTTTGAAAACCCTGCTGGCAAAAAAGAAAATTCAGGCAATCTTTTCTACACAAACCATACGGACTACTTCAACTGCAAAACCATTGGCTGAGTTGAAAGGAATAACCATTCAGCTATATAGCCCGAGAGATACGGTTGACCGTTTTATCAGTCGTCTAAAAAGTATTAGGAAAGGTGCTGTATTGATAGTTGGACATTCAAATACGGTTGATGATCTGGTGAATAAAATGATGGGACAAAACTTATTGACTGATCTTCCTGAAACAGAATACGATAATTTGTTTATTGTAAAACGGAAGGGAGAGAAATATTTGTTTGAACGGAAAAAATATTAACTCCTAGGTTTTCTTACCGCAACGGAGGACGCCAATTTTATTAAACTCAATTACAGACTTGAAAGATTTGTCCCAAATTGTAAAGTCTTCAATTCCCAAAAGAGGTTTAATTGAATTTATAATTTCAGCTTTGCTGCATTCGAAAGATTGATCTCTCATCCATGAAACATAAAGTGTTTCTTCGTGTAAATGCCTTTCAATAGTTTGTCTAATTAATTCTAAGTATAATTCATTTCCAACCCCAAAATATATCCACTCACTGTCATTTAACAGCGGCCAGCTTACTAAAGGTTTTAATTTTTCATTCGAAATATAAATTAATCTTGAATTCATTGAGGGTTTTAACTAACTACAAATCTCTATCTCTATTAAAATTCTGCAATTCATTTGCCACCGCTGTTAAGAAAGTAGCTCCAAGGCTTCCATCAATGATGCGGTGATCATAACTCATGCTCAAATACATCATGTGGCGGATGGCTATACTGTCGCCATGCGGTGTTTCAATTACCACCGGTCTTTTCTTAATAGCACCAACAGCCAATACAGCTACCTGCGGTTGATTAATAATCGGAGTACCCATCAAACTTCCAAAGGTTCCAACATTAGTTACAGTAAACGTACCACCTGTTGTATCATCTGGTTTGAGTTTTCCATTACGTGCCCCATCTGCTAAATTGTTTACCTGTCTGGTTAACCCAACTAAGTTCAACTGATCAGCATTCTTAATAACCGGTACAATTAAGTTGCCGCTTGGTAAAGCAGTTGCCATACCAATGTTGATATCTTTCTTAATGATAATTCTGTCGCCATCAACAGAACTGTTCATGAGAGGATATTTTTTAATACACTTCACAATGGCCTCAATGAACAATGGAGTGAAAGTGATCTTTGTCCCTTCTCTTTTTTCAAACTCTTTCTTCATCTTATCTCTCCACTGTACCAGGTTGGTTACATCAGCTTCAGTAAAACTGGTAACATGCGCACTGGTGTGTTTGCTCTTCACCATATGATCGGCAATCAGCTTGCGCATTCTGTCCATTTCAATGATCTCTACGTTACCACTGTAAACTGTTGGAGCCATGGATGGAGCTGAAGCAGGCTGTTGTTGCTGCGTTTCAATTCTGTTCATTGGAACAACCATTACTTCTTCCTGTCTTGATTCCTGCACTTTGGTTCCTTTTCTATCGGATACATATTGAAGAATATCTTTTTTTGTAACACGGCTTTCGTTACCTGTGCCGGGAATTTTTTCCAGTTCAGCCATTCCAATTCCTTCCTGTGCTGCAATGTTCAGCACCAGGGGAGAATAAAAACGGATACCATTTGCTGGTGCAGTTACTTTAGCACCTGCAGGCTGATAAGGAATATCATTATCCATCACTTCAGCTTTCACTGATTCATATACCGGTGATGGGGCTTGAGCAGGAGTAAATGATTCCGTAGCACCTGTTTTAATGCGGGCAATCACAGCACCAATAGGTACCACATCATTTTCATTAAACAACACTTCACTCAGCACACCTTCAACTGTACTTGGCACTTCGCTATCCACTTTATCGGTAGCAATATCCAAAACAGTTTCATCCATTTTAATAGAGTCGCCCGTTTTTTTATGCCAACGAAGAATGGTGGCTTCCATGATACTTTCACCGAGTTTAGGCATAATTAAATCAACTAAAGCCATATAAATGTTTTGAAGTTTATGATTTGTAACCGGCAATTGCAGTTCTGTTCAGCTTCTGTTGTGTCACTCACTTGTGCGCCATTACTTTATGCGGCGGTGCACCTGTACGTACAGAAATGCTAATCATCAATTTTGGCTTGCAATCGCTGGTCGGGGTCAAAGGTAAAGATTTGAACTTTATCAAACAGTCTCCGCTTTAATAAACTGAAACAGCATCATCATTGCATTGGTAGCCGTTAATTCTATATTCTTCAGCCGGTCGAAACGAAACTGTAATCTTTTGGCAACCATTTTTTCTCTTGAGCCAACAGCTACCCATACTGTACCAACAGGTTTGTCTTCTGTTCCACCACCCGGGCCCATAATGCCACTGGTAGCAATGCCATAATCAGCTGTTGTTACGTTCATCAGGCCATTAAACATTTCTGTGATGGTTTCTTCACTTACGGCACCTTTTGTTTCAAGTGTTTGATGGTTTACCCCAAGGATGGTTTCTTTCGCATCATACGAGTAAGCAACCACAGTTCCTTTAAAGTAATTCGATGAACCGGCAATGGATGTAACCAGGTGAGCAATATATCCACCACTGCAACTTTCAGCAGTAGCTACACTCTTGCCTCTTTCAATCAACAGGTCGCCCAATGCTTTTTCGAGTGGAAGATCTTCATTTGTTATCATGATATCTCTCACCTGCTCCTGTAATGCTAAGAAAAGTGTATCCAGTTCATGTTCAAGAGAACTGCTGTCAGTACCAAAGCTGGTCAACCGCAATCTTACCATTCCGTAGTTGGGTAAGTAGGCAAGTTTAATATGTGCAGGAAGTGCTTCTTCCCAGTCTTTAATCCGTTCGGCAAGAAAGGATTCACCTGCACCTGCTGTTAACAATGTGCGGTGAAGGATAAACGGCATTTTATAATTGTGTTTTAATAAAGGCAATACTTCATCTGTCATTAAACCTTTCATTTCATGCGGCACTCCCGGCATGGAAATAAACAGGCAATCATTTTTTGCAAACAGCATGCCTGGTGCAGTACCTCTTTTGTTCATCAATACAGTGCACACATCAGGCACTTCGGCCTGCTTCATATTACGTTCAATAATCGGACGGTTGAGTTTCAGAAAAATATTCGTTACATGCTCCAGTACTTCTTTATTTACAATCATCTTTCCGCCAAAATAATCGCAGAGTAATGGTTTGGTAATATCATCAGCAGTAGGTCCAAGTCCGCCGGTAATTAAAATGATTTTTGATTCTTTTGCCTCTTCATCCAATGCCTGCCAGATGTCTTCTCTGGTATCGCCAACAGCAACACGGCGTTTTACCCACACACCAATTTTATTCAGCTCCTGTGCCATCCATGCACTGTTGGTATCAATTGTTTGACCGATTAATAATTCATCACCAATAGTTATAATGGAGGCAAAGATTCTTTGATTCGTCATAATGTTTAAATTCCTGTTCCGTTGTAAATAGCAGATAGTGGAAGTTGAAATTGAATGGTTTCAAGTAAAACCGCAGAATTATTTCCAGCAATTGTTTCAAACCGCCAATCACCTGAGGGTTGCCTTCTTACGCAGTGTACAATTTGGCTAAACGTATCAACCATAAAATATTCTTTCAGGGATGGGATTTCTTTATAATACATCATTTTCCTGCCTTTATCAATACTTCTGGTTGAGGGGGAAAGAATTTCGATTATTACAGATGGGTTGAGTAATGTATCAAAGTTGCCATCCTCAAGTTCTGGTTCATTACAAAAAATTACTAAATCAGGATACATATATGCGTCATTGGCAGGCGTTGATACCCTCATGGTTTCTGCAACTATCCTGCATTGCTTACCCTCAAGTGAAGATCCAATCCTGATCATCAGATTGGAAGCAACAAGCGCATGCTTTAAACTGGCACCGCTCATTAAATAAATATGCCCGTCGAAATATTCATGCTTCTCGTCAGAAGCCCGTTCCATCTCCAGGTATTCCTTTGGTGAAATATAGCTGTATTTGGGTGCTGCTTCCTGTAAAATGTTTCCCATACCTTAAATTTAATTCAAATACTGTAGTACAGCAAGTGTTATTAATTTGCCGGTGTAAAATAAGGTTCCAGGTGATTCGCTAATTCAGTTGGCATGGCTGCTCTTGCCATTGTTTTTGCATCCAAAAAATACAAGACGATTCTGCCGATGGTTAACAGCTTGCCTTCTTCATTAAACACTTCATGATGAAATTCTATCCTGTGATCAGTTGGCATTTCTCTCAATTGAGTTTTGATCGTAAGCAGATCATCATACACAGCCGGACGTAAAAATTTGGTATGCAGTTCCACAATCGGCATTACAATTCCCATCGCTTCCATGTCTTTATAGGTAATGCCCATATCACGGATTGCTTCAGCCCTTGCCACTTCAAAATACTGGGCATAGTTGCCATGGTATACCACATTCATCTGGTCAGTTTCTGCATATCTTACCCGTATGGTCGTTTCGCTTGTAAACATTGAATCTTATTTATTGATCATTCCATCCACACTTACACGGCCAGGGCCGCAAAGCAGAATTGCCAGAAAACCTGAAAGGTACACAGCCGACAGTTCTCCTTTGCCAAATAAATGAGCATTGGTTGAAATAAAAAATGCATAACCCATGGTAATGACTAAAGGAATTACTGTAAACCTTGTAAACAAACCAAGCGTAACAAAAATGGAACAGAAAAACTCTGCAAATACAACTAATGCAAGTGTGGCTGTACTGCCAATTCCAAAGAGGTTCACAAACGAATCCTTCTTATCGGCAAAATGAACAAGCTTATCATAACCATAATTTACACACATGCTGATGCCCAGCACAAGACGTAACACTAAAAAGGAAATGTTAAAAACAGTTGCTGAATACTTAATAGATAATAGTTTCTTCATTTATTTGGATTGAAGCTGCGAAATTAACGCAACCCAAAGGTTTATCCACAAAAAAATGGAACGGTGTTTGAAAGAAAAGGAGGAACTACCTTTAACAAGTAAACAGATTTTAAGAGAACGGTTAAAATATTTGATAAAGATGAACGTTTACCCGCCAATGAACAGACGCATAACTTACATTACCATCCTTCTGTTTTCCTGTTTTGCACTGCAGGTTACTGCTCAATCAACAGCTATTTACAAAGATCCGCAGGCAAGATTTAAACAGGCACAGGAATATTTTCTCAACGATCAGTACAGCCTTGCGTTGCCTTTACTGCGTGAATTAAAACAGGAAACAGAATCAACAATTATTCTTAATTCGGGTATCCAGGTTCAGGAAATTGACTTTTATCTGCTGGCCTGTTCACTGCAGCAAAACGACGAACGGGCTGTTGTTCCGAGCCGTGAGTATATTACGGTTACGCATAATATGCCACGAACACAGCAGCTGAGTTTTCACCTGGCTAATTATTATTTCCGCAAACAGCAGTTTGTTGATGCCCTGGATTATTATGAAAAAGCTGAGATCGCCAGTTTAAACAACGAACAGATCTCTGAAGCTAAATTCCGCATGGCTTATTCCTATTTTCATCTCAAGCGCTTTCAACAGGCCAAGCCTTTGTTCAA
Organism: Chitinophagaceae bacterium; assembly: GCA_031407835.1. GTDB lineage: Bacteria > Bacteroidota > Bacteroidia > Chitinophagales > Chitinophagaceae > Lacibacter. The sequence continues at coordinate 3,038 of JANOIQ010000125.1, read as the reverse complement.
TACTATCCGGCAATTGCCAATGGATACGCATTATCTCGATGCAAATTATTATTATGGCTTCCTGGCCTATGCTGATAAGGAATATAATGTGGCATTGAATTCATTTGAACTGGTAAAAGATCATCCGGAATATGGAAAGATTGTTCCGTTCTATATTGCTTCAATTTATTATTTCAGGGGCGAAAAAGATAAAGCCATCAAGATTGCAGAAGATGCCATGAAGCGGCCAAATATTATGTATGATCTTGAAATGAAACAACTGCTGGGTCATGCTTATTTTGAAAAAAAAGAGTATAAGAAAGCATTACCACTGCTGGAGCAATATGTAGCTAAATCAGATAAGGTAACAAAGCAGGATTTATATGAGTTGAGTTATTGTTATTACCAGGAAAAACAACTTACGAAAGCCATTGAGGGATTTAAGCAATTAAGCGGTGGCACAGATTCACTAAGCCAGAGCGCCATGTATTTATTAGGCGATGCGTATTTAAAAACGAATCAGAAAGAAAATGCAAGAAACGCCTTTGCTTTCTGTGCAGCCAACAGCAGTAACCAGCAGCAACGGGAAGTTTCCCTGTTTAATTATGCTAAGCTGTCTTATGAACTGGGCTATCAGGGTGTTGCTATCAGTGAATTCAAACGATTCTTAACCGAATATCCGCAAAGCACTTATACCAAAGAAGCAAAAGAATTACTGGTTGGGTTACTTGCCGGCACAAGTAACTATAAGGATGCGATTACCCTGATTGAATCACTGGATAGTCCATCTGAAGCAACCAAAAAAATATATCCGGGAATTTTGTATGGCCGTGCCGCAGAATTGATCAATGACGGACAATTAAATAAAGCAGATGAGCTGCTCGATAAAATATTGAAAGATCCGTTCAATGCACCTGTACTTCCTCTTACTAATTTCTGGAAAGGTGAGATTGCTTACAGAAATGAACGGCTCGATGACGCCATTCGTTATTACGATAAATTTTTACAAAGTGGTAGCCAAGGCATGGGTGAATCAAGTGTAAAAGAAGCCAATTACAATATGGGCTATTGCTACCTGCGTAAAGAAAACTTCCTTGTTGCTCAAGGCTTCTTTCAAAAAGTAGTTGGAAAGGTTGCCTTGAATTCTGCACCAATTGACCAGGATGCCTATATCCGCCTGGCCGATTGTCATTTCATGCAACGTAATTACAAACAGGCATTGAGTATGTATCAGCAGGCAATCGATTATTCATGGCCCAATGCCGATTATGCATTGTATCAGAAATCGATGCTGAATGGAATTGCAAACAGCAAAACAAAAATTGATCAGCTTACAACATTACAGCGTTTGTATCCACGAAGTAATCTTGTTCCTGATGCAAATATGGAAATTGCAAAGACTTATATGGCTGATGAAAAATTTCAGTCGGCCATTCCTTTCCTTAATAATGTGGTGAATGCTCCGCAGAATACAGGCATGAAACAAAATGCTTTACTGCAGTTGGGAGTTTGTTATTATAACCTCAACAAAAATGAAGAAGCATTAACCCAGTATAAAAAATTATTGCAGCAGTATCCTAATTCAGAAGAGGCCGATCTTGCTTTAGATAATATCCGTGCAATTTATGTTGAGCTGGGCCGTCCGCAGGAGTATGAAGAATTTATCCGCACAACCGGAAAGAATGTTTCTATGACTGAGGCTGATTCATTGGCGTATGCAGCTGTAGAAATTAAACTGGAAGCAAATGATTGTACAGGAGCCATGGTTCAGATAACGAATTATCTTAACCGTTTCCCGAATGGCGCAAAAGCAATTGATGCGCATTATAACCGCAGCGAATGTTATATGCAGCGTAAAGACTGGAAGAATGCATTGCCCGGTTATGAATATGTAGCCAGGCAGGGCAACAGTAAATATGCAGAGAAGAGCTCACTCATTGCTGCACGTACTTACTATTTTGAAATGCAGGATTATGCAAAGGCGCAGCCTTTTTATGAAATATTAAGAACCGTTGCGGCAACAGATGAAAACAGGCTGGAAGCAATGCGTGGATTATTGCGCTGTCATTATCAGCTCAAAGAATATAAACCAGCTGCCGATGTTGCAAGAGACCTGCTCATTACCAAAGGAATTGGTAATGATGATAAAGCACTGGCAAATCTTGTAACCGGCCGCAATCATCAAATCAATGGTCAGTTTGATTTATCCATACAGGCATACAAAGCCGTAGTCGCCATTAATAAAGGAGAATGGGCAGCTGAGGCAAGATATGAAATTGCCAAATGCCAGTTTGATTTGAACAGTTTAACCAATGCAGAAAAAGCAGCATTTGAAGTAATTAAGCAAAGTGGATCATATGACTTCTGGGTAACCAAGTCATATATATTGCTGGGCGATATTTATGTGAAACAAAAAGATTACTTCAATGCTAAGGCCACGTTCCAGAGTATTTCTGAAAACGCAACCAATCCACAACTGAAAAAAGAAGCAGAGGATAAACTGAAGATGGTGATTGATGAAGAAAAGAAAAACTCAAAGATCGACGGATAAAATAATTTGAAACTTTGGAAATTAGAGAACTAAATACATTAAAGTTTACAATGAATAAGTATATCATATTCGGATTTGTTTTTTTTGTAATGGGTGTTAATTCAATGGCACAGGATACAACAAAAAAACAATCAGTTGAAATTACATCGGCTTTTAAACCTGTTTTAAAGAATGCAGTGAAACTTAATTTCACTGCCACACCACCTGCTCCTGAAACTGGAACTCCGAATCTTACCTATAATATTCCCATTCAAAATTTATACTTTAACCTGCAGCCGGTTGGATTAAAACCTTTGGCATTACAGATTGATTCAGCAGGACAGGCCCATAACAGTAACTACATCAAAGTGGGTTATGGCAATTATAATACGCCACTGGTAGATGCAGGTTTTACCATTGGCGATGGTAAGCACACTAATTTCACTTTACTTGCCAGTCATATTTCACAAAAAGGCGAACTCCGTGTGCAGAAATTCAGCAATACAAATTTGTCAGCCAATATAAATAC
>JANOIQ010000110.1:0-31875 GCA_031407835.1 Chitinophagaceae bacterium | reverse complement strand
AAATGTGCCGGTTCTCCATCGTTGCAACTGACCGCCCCATATACCGCCGAAATACATGTAATAACTTCCATCATCATCTTTGAAAACAGCAGGATCGATGGAGAAACTATTTTTGATTGCTTCCGGTTGCGGTGTAAAAGGGCCTGTTGGTGACGCACTTGTTGCAACACCAATACGGAAGATGCCATCATGCCCTTTTGCAGGAAAGAACAGATAGTAAGTACCATCTTTCTCTGCTGCATCAGGTGCCCACATTTGTTTATTGGCCCACGGTACATCGTTTACATGCAGCGCAACAGCATGATCAATTGTTTCTGCAGTTGGATTGTCCATTGAGAGAATATGATAATCTTCCATGGCAAAATGACTTCCCAAATCGTCAAAGGCATCACCCGCATCAATATCATGCGATGGATAGATGTAAATTTTCCCATCGAACACATGTGCAGATGGATCGGCTGTGTAAATATGTTTCACCAATGGCTCCGAAATTGCCCGTTTGTTTAGCTCAACGAAATCAATATGGTCAATGCTGTCTTCAGGCATAAGGAATTTTTAAGATGTATGTTTTAAGTATTAAGCACGTCGTTGTTTTAAATCGCTTTCAATCTGCACTTCCATTTTCTTATTAATTTCATAGAAAAACAGCAATCCTGCGCCAATTAAAAAAGGTATGGAAGGAAAAACACTTACAAGCATTTTTGTACCCTGTATTGCAGTTTCTGCCTGTACAGAATCACTGTTGGGCACATAGTTGAAGATTCCCAGTATCCAGGTTAATAAGGCGCTGCCAATACTTAATCCGCCTTTTAAACCAACCATCATTGCAGAAAAGATGATGGCAGTTGCACGACGGTTGTTTTTCCATTCACTGTAATCAGCCACATCGGCAATCATTGCCCATAGTAACGGGATGGTAATGCCATAGAAGAAGCCATGTAAAATCTGCGAAGCAAACATCAGCTCAACCGATGTTGAAGAAAAGAAATAAAATAAAAGAATGAACAATGTTGAAATAAATAATGCAACACCAAATACATCACGCTTGCCGTATTTATCGGCAAATCGTTTTGATAAAGTAATGCCAACGATCATGAAAATAATGCCGCCTGCATTAAACAAACCAAAACCAGCCGATACCGGATCTTCGCCAAAGAAATTAATACCGATGTTTGAAAGGCCGTTTAATATTGGTGTAATAAATTCAGTCAACGTGGCTTTATCTACATAGTTTTTAAAATAATACACATACGATCCGCCTTTCATCGCCAGCGTAATAAACACCAACGTTGTAAGCACAAGCATAATTACCCATGGCCTGTTTTTGAATAAATCGCCAAGGTCTTCTTTTAAACTTGATTTCTGTTCAGGCTTTGGTACAATACGTTCTTTGGTAGTGAAAAAAGTAATTAGTAACATCACAGTACCAATAATAGCTAACCATGTCATTACTTTTTCAATACCAACTGCTTTATCGCCACCCCCAACAGTTTCAATAATCGGCAACATAAACACCTGTACAAAGAATTGTGCAAACATTACGGCAACAAAACGATAGGATGACAGACTGTTTCGTTCTTTCATATCGCCTGTAATTACACCACTCAATGCAGAATAAGGAAGATTGTTTGCTGCGTAGAATAGCAACAACAGTGTATATGTTATTACAGCATAAATCACTTTTCCTTTATACGCAAAATCGGGAGTACTGAAAGCCAGTAATGCAATTACACCAAGCGGAATGGCAGTAAACAATATCCATGGCCTGAATTTTCCCCACTTTGAAACGGTTCTGTCAGCAATGGCTCCAATGATTGGATTAAAACCAAAAGCTGCAACAAGACCAACCGTTAACATAACGGCAGAAGCATGATTTGGTTCAAGACCATAAATATCTGTATAAAAATAAGCCAGGTATGTCATGAGGGTTTGAAATACCAGGTTGGCAGCGAGATCGCCTAAACTGTAACCAATTTTTTCTTTTACGGATAACTTTTGTGATGATTCCATGTTTTGATTTTAATGAGCAAGCAAGTGATTTATTTTTTTAAAGCCATTACTGCATGATAAGCAGGTTTTGGTTGAAATGCACGATCGAATAATAATGGATAGTTTGTTCTTCCGGGTACGGGCCATCCATTAAGCCAGCTTTGTCCATCGTTAACACCCCAGAAGGTTACACGTGTTACTTTGTCTTTGTGTTTTAAAAACAATTTAAACAGGTTGGCATAATCATTTGCCTGTTGCTGTAATAAACTGTCAGGAATACCATTTGCATAAGGATTCAGTGCAGGGTTAGAAGCCTGGCGTTGATTTACATCAGCACCCTGGAAATTACGTGGCAGCATTTCAATATCCAGTTCTGTGAACATTACTTTCAATCCCAGTGCATGATAAGCAAGAATACTTTCTTCAATTTCTTTAAAAGGTACACGGCCTAAATGCCAGTGACCCTGGATACCCACACCATCAATACGTACACCCGCAGCCTGTATTTTTTTAATCAGTGTAATGCAGCCCTCACGTTTCTTGGGTTGTTCGTTATTATAGTCGTTGTAATACAGTTCTGTTTTAGGTGATGCTTTTTCTGCAAGTCGGAATGCTTCCGTTACAAAATTGTCGCCCATCTTTTCAAGGAAGATTGATTTACGCATGGTTCCATCTTCATTCAAAGCTTCATTCACTACATCCCACGAAAATATTTTACCGTTGTAACGTGATGCAACAGTGGTAATATGATTCATGAAGAATGTTTTAAATGAATCAACATCTTTCATTCTTCTTGCAAACACAGGCAGCTGGCTATGCCAGACTAATGTATGTCCATTCACTTTTATATTGTTTTTGCTTCCATAAGCAACGATCTTATCAGCCAGGTCGAAATTGTACTTATCCCATGCCGGATGAATAACTTCAGCCTTCATAATATTCTCAGGTGTAATGGCATTGAACTGTTGAATGATTAATGCATTTGCAGTCGGGTCCTTTTCTTCGATCTGTTGTGTGTTCAACGCAGTGCCAATGAGGAAGTCTTTTTTATACGCTTCTTTGAGCGAATTGGCTGCGGTAGTTACTTTGTTTGTGCCTGCGCAATAAGCAAAACAAGCCAGGATTGCTCCTGCTGCAGTAATTTTTAGAATGAATTTTTTCATGTAATTCGATTTAATAAGTAGTTATAAAAGCTTATTTTTTAATTTTTGTTTCAGGTGGACCAAGATAACTTCTTTTCATGCCACCAAAATCTGCTGCCAGCTTTTGCAATACCACAGCACTGTTCACCATCCAGTATTTGATGGTATGCTTACCAGCTGTATTGATCTTATGTTTACTGGTTTTGATGATAATGTTTTCGCCCACCCATTTGTTCCAGATGCCACTAATGCTGTTTTTGTCTTCCTTGTTGAGGCTGATGATTTGTGGTGTTTCATCATCTACAGAAATAGCATACTGCAAACCGTTTTCTGTGTTATGAAAATTGAGGGTAGGAGAGAAGTAAGCATGAATGGTAAAGCTGTCTTTGCTGTAGGTATAAATTTCATATTCGAGATAAGGTGTGGCTGGAGATAGTTGTTGTTCTGCTGACGTAACAGGAAAAGTTGTTACTGCATCACCTGTGCGGCCATGATTGGGTAATACTTTCCAGGAAATAGTACTGCTGTTATTTGCTTTTGTAAAATGTGCAGCTTCGATGGAAACAGTTTCGAAGCGTTCAAAAAAACTGTTTGGCTTTGCAGCGGAAGGATATTCAGCTTGTGACACCTTGCCGATTGAAATAATCTCATCTTTATAGGCCGTTCCTTCAGGAAGGTATTGTACAGCAGGCATTTTGTTAACCGGTGGTTGTTGCCAATACGTATAACCAATATGCGTTTGACTCATCATATGTTTCCACTTGCCGTTGTTGAGTTTGTGATACTCGATTGTAATGAGTGAGTCTTTTTTATATAATTCTTTTACTTTATCCGCATAGTTACCTGTTGTTTCGTACTTCCCGTTAAATGCTTCTTTATTTAGTGCAACATTGTAATACATTTCGTTGACATTGGCACATGCTTTAACGGGGTGAAGTACCAATTGAAAGAAAGCTTCTTTATATTCTGTTGCTAATTCACTGTTGATGGCTTCTGCTTTTGCAAGCAGTTCGTTGTAATCATTCACCACTTTCCCCCATTCTCCGTAATTGAAACTGTAAGTTTTATCATCGAGCATTTCCGGTTTCCTTCTGCCATTATACTTTGTATACCTCGAAATAATTTCTGCAATCTCTTTTGCATACTGTTTCCCAAATTGTACCGCACTCCATTGTTCCGTATATTTCTGGAGATCATCAGCGGCGATCTTTTCAGGGTTCCAGGCATAATCTAAAAAGAAAGAGATAGGAAATTCCATTGGTTTGATATCACCCACATTTACGATCCATATATCTTTTACATTATGTTCGTAAGCCAGATGCATTTGTTCCCATACTCTTGTAATTGGATTTGTATTGAGCCATTTGTAATTACGTGGCCCACCTACGTAATCGAAATGATAATAAATGCCGTATCCTCCTTTGCGTGGATTTTCGTTTGGCTTTGGCAGTTTGCGGATGTTTCCCCAGTTATCATCGCATAACAATAACGTTACATCATCTGGCACTCTCATTCCTTTATCATAGTAATCCTGTACCTCTTTGTATAATGCCCAGAGTTGTGGTGTTTGCTCTGCAGGTTTACCAGTTACGTCTGTAATAATTTTCCGTTGATCTTTTACGATTCGTTCCAATAAAGCTGTTGCTGTTTCACGACTCATCGGTTCATCACCATCGCCACGCATACCAACAGTTACAATTTTTTCGTTCCTTGCACGCTGCATACCTTTCTGCCAAAATTCTTTTAGCCCGGCTTCAGTACTATCGTAATTCCATTTTTGTTTTTTGCCATACTTTGCCCACTCTGCGTGTGCACGCATTAACGGTTCATGATGAGAAGTGCCAATAACAATTCCATAGTCATCGGCCGTTTTCATATTCAGGCTGTCGTCATCATAAAAAGCATTGCCCCACATGGCGGGCCAGATATAATTTGATTTTAAACGAAGCATTAATTCAAACACTTTTTCATAAAAGAGATGATTAAACCCTCCGAATTTTTCTTTACTCCATCCGGAAAGGGCAGGAGCTTCATCATTAATAAAAATGCCACGGTATTTAACTTTCGGTGCATCTCCCGCAGTTGCTTTTGAATTGATAAAGATTTCTTTTTTTGTTTTAACCGGAACATCAGCCCACCAGTACCAGGGCGATACGCCGATTTGTTTACTCAGCTCAAATACAGCAAATGCAGTTCCTCTTCTGTCGCTGCCGGTAATCACCAATGCCTGTTCAACTCCCTTGAATGGGTTTTTGATGGTTTGAATTTGATAGGCTTCCCATTTATTTTTGATGGAACTGATGCTGATCTTTTTCTGCTGTACTAATTGTGTAATGAGTAATGATTGTGCAACTGATCCAATAATGATTACTGTTTTGCCGGTTACTATTTTACTGTAGCTGACAGGTATTTTTTTGCCCGTTACTTTTTCAATATCCTGCTGAAAAAGCTGAGCTGATTTATTTACCAGAACCGCATCATTACTGTCAACATAAATAACGGTATTGGAAAGTGAAAATGAATTAGCTTCTTTCTTTTCAGATATAAACTGCGCATTGCTTTTTAATAAGCAAATGCAAATAAGTAAGGCAAGGAGAATCGTTTTTTTCATATTTGTCAATTTTTCATCATCTTTCAGATGAATCAGAACCCAATACTGTTACCGCCATCAACCGGCAGGATAACACCGGTAATATATTTTGCCGCATCACTTACCAGGAAAACAGCTGTATTACCAATATCTTCTGCCTGCCCCATATGGCCCATAGGTGTTCGGCTAAATACTTTTGCTTTCCTCTCGGGATCACTGTTGAGCGCTTTCTCGGTCATAGCTGAATAAATAAATCCCGGTGCAATTGCATTTACACGAATCCCTTTGGGTGAAAGTTCAACCGCCATGGCTTTTGTCATTCCATCAATCGCTGTTTTACTTGCTGTATAGGCAATCACTTTTGGTATACCATATTGTGCAGCCATAGAACTGATGTTAATGATATTGCCTGTACCTCTTGGCAGCATATGTTTCACCACTTCACGGCTCATGCAAAAAACAGCTGTAACATTTGTAGTAAGAATATTCTGAAATTCTTCATCCGTCACTTCTGTAAATTCTTTTTTCAGGTTAATGCCTGCGTTGTTCACCAGTATATCAATCTGCCCAAATCGTTTTAATACATCTTCTACAAAAGCAGGAATAGAGGGGAGGTCAGTTACATCGCAGGGAATCGCATAACATAAGTCTCCTAACTGTTCTTTTGCTTTGTTCAGTTTTTCTTTATCTCTTCCGGCAATGATGGTGGTAATTCCAATCTCAATAAATTTTTCAGCCATAGCAAAGCCTAAGCCCGATCCTCCACCAGTTACAATTGCTACTTTGCCCCCAGTCCCTAAAGGGGAGTTGTTTGAATTCATTCATTAATTTTTATATGCTTATTCAATCTTTTCAATTCTAATTAGAGTTCAATAATTTCCTGATGCCCAACTTCCTCTTCAGGGTTAGGGGCATCAGTTACCCGGTGCAAACGGGAAACGTAAACTTTTATAATACTCCAATGTTTGATCCGGTTGTTCATAGTTGGCAGGTATTTGCCTTTTTGAAAATGTTTGGAAATACAGCAGGCATGCATTGCGCCACCATATGGCTTCCTTTTCCTGGATGCTTAACAGCATTGAAATTTGTTTAAAACGTTCCGTATCTACTTTGTTTTTTTGTTTATCCCAGAACCGTTGCATCCACCTTACACTGTCCACTCCGGTGTTGTATTGGTAACATAACTCATTCCACAATGTTCTTTTGCTTTTCATTTGATAAGTCCATGGTACATGATGAAACCAGAGTAAATATTTTTCATCACATGCTTTCAGATTACTCCATTGCGCAATAGCTTCTGGTTTGTATTGACTGATTGCATTGCTTCCTGCTGATGTTCGATCAAATCCAATTCCTGCGGAATCGGCTTTGTGATAATAAACAGGATTCCAATCGGCTCTTGATAAATTATTGACCCATGGACCTGGGCCATAATGATGGCCTGTTGCCATGATATGATGCAGACCAACAGGGTTCATGTAGCTCACCAAAATTTCTCTTGACGACATCATCATTTTTTTTGCATCAGCTACAAATGAATCGTTATTGGTGAAACTCATGCGTAACCATTCATCTGCTATCTGTTCAGCTGTTAACTGATGATCCCAGCTTAATCTTCCTAATGAATACCAGTTGGCCTGCGCAAACGGGTGCCCTGTCCAGTTGATATCGCTTCCAATATTTGCAACGCCTGCCATGCCACTTAAAACATGATTGCCGACGCTGCCGTCAACAATTTTTGCAACAGTGCTTCCTTTACCATTACTATAAGTATCACTTTCTAAACATTCTTTAAACAAAGGGGCTAAATAAACAAGATGTGTTGCCTGACCTAAATATTCCTGGGTAACCTGGAATTCCATCATCAATGGCGTTTTAGGCATAGCGCCAAACAGAGGATGAAATGGTTCTCTTGGCATAAAATCAATCGCACCATTTTTTACCTGCACCATTACATTGCTTTTGAAAGTCCCATCAAGAGGAACAAACTCATTGTATGCCTGTTTGTGTCTGTCATCAGGTACTTCATGACTGTATACAAATGCACGCCACATGATAATTCCTTTGTGTGCTGCAACCGCATCAGCCAGCATATTTGCTCCATCAGCATGTGTGCGGTTATAATCCTGCGGGCCGGGTTGCCCTTCACTGTTGGCTTTTACAAGGAAACCACCAAAGTCGGGAATCAATGAATAAATTTCATTGATTTTATTTTTCCACCATTGCTTCACTTCTTCATTTAACGGATCGGCCGTTTTTAATCCACCAATTTCAATCGGCGCACTGAATCTTGCAGTGAGATAAACTTTGATGCCATAAGGACGGAATGCATCAGCCAGCGCTTTTACTTTTTCAAGATAAGGTCGGGTAAGCGTGGTTGCATTAGCATTTACATTCGTTAATACTGTTCCGTTAATACCAATGGATGCATTGGCTCTTGCATAATCAATATAACGCTGATCAATGTAGCCAGGTAATGTATGCCAGTTCCAGATAGAGAAACCTGCATAGCCTCTTTCAACAGTACGGTTTAAATTATCCCAGTGATTCAGTAAGCGGAGTTTGATGAGCGGAGCAGAAACAATACGTAACTGTTCAATCGTTTGTTGCGTTTGCAGTAATCTAAGAAAATGAAAAACACCATACAAAACACCTATATCAGAGTTTGCGGTGATGATAATTTTTTTTGGTTGAGATGTTGTTGTGAAGATCAGGAACCCTTCTTCGCCAATTTTCTTCAGATCTTCTTTATTAAGCAGGGAAGAAATTTCTTTTAAAGAAGAGGCCGAACCAATGATAAGCGATGATGAGGCTGCAACGGACAAAGAAGGGTATAGAGCAGCACCTGTTAAGCCCGTAGTAGCTTTTAGTAATTCTTCTTTTGCCACATTAATTGTTGCAGAGTTCCCAACAACCGCAACTGATCGGAGACTATTTTTATACGAACTCAGCACACGGGCATCTGTTATTTTTTCATATCTCAACCACAGGCGATAACCATCTTCAGCATACAGATTTGCCGGAGTAATAAAAAAAAAGAAATATAGAATGGCAAGTAACCTGAACATCTAATACCTGTTTAAAAAAAAGTACTTACTTTTTTTTGAGTGATGATTTACGGATAATCAAATCCGACTTTACAATAACTGTATTTGTCTGCATCATGCTGGTGTCATTTTTAATCATTCCAATCAGGTTCCTGGCAGCTATTTCACCAATATCAATACCGGGATAATTGATGGTGGTCAACTGTGGCTCGACAATCTTGCTGATGGCATCATTGTTAAACCCAACAATGGCAATGTCGTCTGGAATGTTTACTCCATTCTCTTTGAGTGTTTGCATACATACAGCTGCAGAGAAATCATTGGTGATGAAAGCACCGTCTGGCATGGGTTTCATTTTCATGATTTGATGTGCAGCTTCAATTCCACATTTTTCACTGAGATCTTTTATGAGCAGGTTTTTTTCCTCAAACTTTATTTTGTTATCAAAAAGTGCATCTTTATACCCTTTGAAACGTTGGGCATACACATTACGGCTAAGTGTAGCTGTTACCATAACAATTCGTTTGCACCCCTGTTCAATTAAATGCTGAGTTGCTTCGTAGCCACTTTTATAATTGTCAATAACTACTTTTGGACTATCAGAGCTTTCATCAACACGGTCAAAAAACACCAATGGAATTCCTCTGTCAACATACGACTGAAAATGATCCAGTGATTCTGTATCAAACGAAAGTGAAGCAATTAAACCATCCACCCGTTTATGAAACAGGTTTAATGCATTGGCTGCTTCTTTTGCAGAACTTTCAGAAGAGTGTGTAATAATTAAATCATAACCAGCTTCTGTACTCACTTTTTCAATCCCTGCCAATACAGAAGTTATAAAGTTACTGTTGAGCTCATGTACGATTATGCCGATTGTATGTGATTTCTGATTGCGAAGGCTGCTTGCGAAACTGTTGTGTCTGTACCCAAGATCTTTTGCTGTTTCCTGAATTTTTTTTCTTGTGTTTTTGTTGATAGCCGGATGGTTCTTTAAGGCACGGCTTACTGTTGCTGTTGAAAGATCCAGCTTTTGTGCAATATCATAAATCGTGATTTCTTTTTTTTCTTTCATGTGCAGACATTCAGATGCAACTAATCATTCGGGTTATATTATTTCTTTCTTTTTTAAAGATGATTCACGAACAATCATTTCCGATTTCAAAACAATTGTATTTGTATTATTAGAACCGGATTCGTTTTTCAGCAGGTTGATAAGGTTCGTTACTGCCACTTCGCCAATATTGTATCCTGAATAATTTACTGTTGTGAGGTTGGGCTCTACTACTTTGCTGATAGGATCATTGTTAAAACCAGCAAAGGCAATATCGGACGGTATTTTAATACCATTCTCTTTTAAATGGATCATGCAATGAACGGCAACAGTATCATTTGCGCAGAAAACCCCGTCGGGTCTTTTCACCGCTTTCATTTTAAGGATCTCTTTTGCAGCTTCGGTACCAGCCTCTTCGTTTAAAATATTTATATGTACCAGCCCTTCGTCATATTTGATATTATGATCTGTGAGTGCCGTTTTATAACCACGCAGTCTTTCCTTATAAACATCTCTCAGTAAATTCCCTCCCAGGTGCATGATCTGTTTGCAGCCTTGTTCAATTAAATGTGAAGTAACTTCATATGCTGCTCTGTAATTATCGATGATGACATTAATACTCTTATCATGTGGAAAGGTCCTGTCGAAAAAAACAACCGGAATTTTTTTATCAAAAAAAGATTGGAGGTGTTTAATGTCTGATGTATTATAAGCCAATGAAATCAATAATCCATCCACCCGTTTATTAAACATCGTATGGGCATTGGTTTTTTCCTTTTCCTGTTTTTCGAGTGATTGGGTAATGATCAGGTTATATCCTTCTTTACTTGCAGCATCTTCCATGCCCGAAAGGGCAGAAGAAACGAAATTACTATTGAGCCTGGGCACAATAACTCCTAATGTATTGCTTCGCTGATTCCGAAGATTGCTGGCAAAATTATTATGCCGGTAGCCCATTTCTTCGGCCTTTTCAATTATCCGTTTAACGGTGGCCGTATTAATATTTTTATTTTTCTTCAAACCACGGCTGATGGTAGCAGGCGAAAGATTAAGTTCCTTGGCAAGATCGTATATCGTTATTTCTTTTTGCATTTGCAGCGTAATGTAAAACCCGTTTGTCTGTCTAAGATAGATTTTTTTTTAAAATAAAATGCAATCGGTTGCATTTTATTAAAAAAAATCCTACTTTAGCTCAGAATATCGGATTTACAGATGTTTTGGATAGTAGGAATAAGTTGTTGAAAGCCTTGTACAGCATCGATTGTATTAACATATGCCAGTTGTTGATACAGGAAAACGCTAATTGAACCGGAGGTTGATAAAGCATTTTTGAAACTGTAGTACAGTAACCTGAATGCTATTTTTTTGATCATTAAATGCAACCGATTGCATTTAGATATGTAAAAATCTGCTTTAAGCAGACATATAAAAAAAAGAAACGAATTGCTTTATTATGAGAAAGTTAATTGCCAAACTTCCCTCACATTTTTTAACTGCAGAAAATATTAAAAGAGATCTTCCTTTTTTAATTCCTTCTTGTTTTGCCAAACATTATCCACCCACTTATCATTCTTCAACTCCTGAAATATACACTGTTAATGACTATCTCAACCCGTTACCTGCTGTATCCAACCATTCAATATATATACTTAGAATTCACAGCCAGGTGAACATCTGCAGTAGAATTAATTGTAACCGTAATGGCAGATGTGCTGAAGCAACAAACTTCTTTTCTTATAGTGAACCTCTAAACAGTATACATATGAATAGAAATCGATTCGCAAATATTAAAAGCAAAACATTTACCTGATGATTGTTTTACTCATCGCTTATACCAAGAACATCTTACCCTGATTATATAAAAGTTTAAAAATTAAAAACCTGAATTGACTATGCCAAACAAAAAGTTTACTTTATCATTTTTCAGAAGAATCATGGTAAATGCAGTTGCTCTTTCTGCAACACTGCTATTGCAGTTCCTGCTTTTTACGCAAACAATTTTTGCGCAAGACATTTCCGTAAAAGGGAAAATAACCGATGAAGGCGGATTACCTCTTGCCGGGGCATCTGTTATTGTAAAGGGTACCAGCAGAGGTACAACTACCGACAATAACGGTAACTTTTCCATTTCAGTAGCCAAAGGAGGTACACTTGTTATTTCTGCAGTTAATTTTACTGAAAAAGAAGTAAAAGCAAATAGTGCAGATCTAACTGTTCAGTTAGTAACAAATGAAAAAACATTAGGAGAAGTGGTGGTTGTAGGTTATGGTACACAGCGTAAAATAGATGTAACAGGTTCTGTTGCCAGAGTAAATCTCGAAGCCATGGGTAATGCTCCTAATACCAACATAGGGCAGTTTCTACAAGGTACTGTACCGGGTCTTAATGTTGGCTTATCAACTTTTGCAGGCGGTACTCCTCCTATATCGATTCGGGGAAGGGTTACGTTGAACGGTACTCAGAATGTTTTAATCATCCTTGATGGTATTCAATACACCGGGTCTTTATCATCTATTAATCCTGATGATATTTCATCCATCGATGTATTAAAAGATGCCAGTGCAACTGCTGTTTATGGGGCACAGGCCGCTAATGGTGTTATTTTAATTACATCAAGAAAAGGCCGTGCTGGTCAAAAAACACGAATTGCATTCTCAAGCGCCTATTCTACGCTGACACCATCTGTTAATTTGAAACCTATGAATCGGGAAGAGTTCCTACAAGGAATCAGAGATGCTTTTTGGTCAGAAGCATATTTGGGCCCTGATTATACACAGCCTAATCCGGCTTTTAATCTAACTTCCAAGCTGGATGGAAGTATGCGGCCCGGAGGGGTAATGCTTCCGAATGACTATGATTGGTGGGGAAATTCCACTAAAACAGGAAGCATCTTAGAAAATAACCTTAGCATCTCGGGTGGCGGAGATAAGGTTAGTTACCTTTTATCCGGAGGATTGGTAGATCAGAAAGGGTTTATAATAAATGATATTTTTAAAAGGAAGACGATCAGGGCCAATCTCGAAACAAGACCTTTTACCTGGTGGAAAGTAGGGTTACAGTCTTCTGGTTCCTTTGTCAACCAGGATGGGGCCGAGCCTACAATGGGCATAATAACCATTTCTTCGCCTTTGCTGGTGCCATATGATGCTAATGGCAACCTGATTCCATCTCCAACCAATACAGTTGTTGGTAATCCTTTTCTTTCGAATAATGTAGCTGACAGAGACAGGAATCAATACTATTTTGCTAATATATATTCAGACTTGGATATTCCAGGTGTTAAAGGCCTTAATTACCGGATAAATTTTGGAAATAATTTCAGAACCTCTCAGCATTATTTTGCCAGCCAGTATGGCGCTGGTTTAACAGGTCAGGCATATAAAGAAAATCAGGATTATTATGATTACACTTTTGATAATATCCTTACATATAAAAAAACAATCGGCATGCACGATATAGCTGTAACAGGTTTATATGGGGCGATTGAAAGAAAATTCAGCAGAACTTATGCTGAAGGAACCGGATTTGACCGGATTAGCCTGGGATACAACAATATCCAGAGTGCCAGCATCAGGAACATTACTACTAATGCATGGACGGAAGCTCTGAATTACCAGATGGGAAGATTGAATTACAAGTATAATGATAAATATCTGCTGACGGCCACTATACGCAGAGATGGTTTTTCAGGTTTTGCTGCAAACTACAAATATGCAACTTTCCCATCGGTGGGGTTAGGCTGGATTCTTTCACAGGAAAAATTCATGGCAAATGTGAGTTTGGTGAATTTGCTAAAACTTAGGTTAACCTACGGTGTGAGCGGTAACCTTACTAACCGTTATTTTTCTCTTTCACAGGTTGGTTCCAATTCCTCTTATGTTTTTGGTGATGGAGCTGGTACTGCATTTGGACAACAGGTTAATACCCTGAGTAATCCTAATCTGAAATGGGAGCGTACAAAGGGATTAAATGTTGGGGTTGATTTTAACATGCTAAACAATCGTTTAACAGGATCTTTGGATTATTATAATAACAATACGAATGAATTGTTATTTAATGTAACAATACCGGCGATAACAGGTTTTAATATAATCTCAACCAACATTGGACAAATCCATAATACAGGTGTTGAGGCGGCATTGACATATCAGATAATAAAGAAAAAAGATCTGAACTGGTCTGCAACTTTTAACTTCTGGCAAAATACAAATGAAATCGTCCGTCTTACGGGTATAGATGCCAATGGAGATGGTAAGGAAGATGACCTGATATCCAGTGGTTTGTTTATCGGTAAGTCTATCCAAGCCATTTTTGATTACAAGGCTGGTCCTATTTACCAGCTGGCTGATACAAGATTACCAGGTTTCCAGGTTGGCAGCCTGAGTGTATTTGACCCAAATAAAGATGGTGTCATTAACTCCACTGATCGTGTATTTATTGGCAGACAGGAACCCGCCTACAGGATGAGCCTTTACAATAGTATAAGCTATAAAGAATTTTCTTTGAGCTTTTTTCTTAATAGCATACAGGGTGGAAAAGATGGGTATCTTGGTAATAATATCCGGCTCAATTACCGTGATGATAATAACATCCGTAATAATGATCTTAATGGGGTTAATTATTGGTCGCCAAGAACCCCTAACGCCAAATATCCGAGGATCATATCAGGCAACCATTCTACTGTGGAGCCCAATCTTTGGGAAAGCAGGAGCTTTATAAGATTGCAGGATATTTCGCTGTCGTATTCTCTTCCGGCCAAACTGATTGGGAAAATTAAAGCTGAAGCAATCAATTTTTATATAAGTGGCAAAAACCTTATAACGTGGACTAATTGGGATGGATGGGATCCGGAAGGTCTTAATTCTGATGGTGTTGTTCAAGGACTTATATTAAACGCAAGGCCTGTATTGAAAGGATTTACAGTTGGCCTTCATATTACATACTAACAAAATTATTAATCTGGTTAAAATATTTTTATGAAAAAAATAAAGCCATTTTTATTGTTGACATTCCTCCTGGTAGCAGGGTTGTCGTGCAAAAAAACTTTTCTGGATGAAAAGCCTCTCGACTTTTTAAGTTCAGCTAACGCATTCAATACAGCTGCTGATTTTAATGCCTCTGTCAATAACCTGTTCAGGTTGCTCCGGTCAGAATTGTATACTTCGAATGACAATGATCCATTTGAGTATACTTACAGGACTGATATAGCCTTATACGTGCCAACCGGTAATCCCCCTAATTTAATAGCGGAGTTCAGCCCTGTTAACAGTTTTGCTAACAAACACTGGCCGGCATGGTATAAAATAGTATCAGAAGCAAATACCGTTCTTAGTCGTATTCCTGCATCGCAGCTTTCAGCCAGTGATAAAACGCTGTTTGAAGCAAAGGGTCGTTTTTTCAGGGCTTTTGCATACAAGAGTCTGGCTTATTTATATGGTGGGGTGCCGCTGGTACTGGAAGAGGTAACCACACCTAAGGTTGATTATGTACGGGCTACGAAGAAAGAAGTTTTAACCCAATGTATTGCAGATTTGGTTTTTGCAGCTGCTAATTTACCGGCAATTACTACAGTAAAAGATGGAGAGTTGTCCAACCTTGCTGCCAATCATTTGCTGTCTGAGGTATATATCTCCGACGGACAATTTCAAAAAGCAGTGGATGCAGCTACGATTGTTATAAATGACCCTGCCTGTAAACTCATGACAGCCCGTTTTGGGACCCGCAAAGCAGAAGTTCCCGGAGATGTATATTGGGATTTATTCCGCCGCGGCAACCAGAACAGGAAAGGAGCTGGTGCAAATACCGAAGCAATCTTAGTAATACAGATTGAAACCGATGTTAATGGAGGAACTGGAAGTACATCAATTGGTTTTCCCAGCGGCGACCTTTATTCTTTGGAAAGGGTGCATCCGCCACTTGTTAGAGATGTTCAACTGCCAAATGCGACCGGAACAAAAGCACCATTCAATTGGCCGGCTGCTGATTATTCCAGTGGCGGAAGAGGGGTAGGGTTTATGGCGCCTTCCCGATATTTTGTTTTTAATGCATACCAGGCCCAGGGAACAGGAGCTACTCCAGATTCAGTAAATGATATCAGGAATGCCAATCACAATTTTGTAAGAAAGTTTAAGGTGACTACTTCAGGTAATACTCTGTATCCTTTAGGTACAGAGATTGATTTTTTCAATATACCTGCCGGAACAAAAGGGTTTAATGGCGCTCCCCTTGTTTCGGGTGATGTTTATAACAGAGCATTTTATCCTTACCAGACAAAATGTACAGAGCCCTATCTTGCACCCACTAATTTGTATGCAACCCCATCAAATCCACAACTGCCATATCCTTATGCGTTGAAAGGCACGGCTGGGGGTACTTACAGGGATGAATATTTGTTCAGGTTAGCTGAAACATACCTGTTACGGGCTGAAGCATACTTAGGATTAGGTACCACTACTCTTGCGGCTGCTGATATTAATGTAGTAAGAGCAAGATCCAATGCCTCGCCAATTGCCGCTGCAAGTGTGAATATTGATTTTATACTTGACGAAAGAATGCGGGAGTTTGGCGTGGAAGAAAAAAGGATGTTTACGTTGATGCGTTTGGGGAAATGGTATGACAGGATAATAAAATGTAATCCACTTTATGCCAGTGCAGCCCTGCCAAAATATAATCTTTGGCCGATACCACAATCAGAAATTGAAAGAAACAGGGGCGCAGTTCTTATACAAAATACAGGTTATTAATAATGAGTAAAAAAGTAAATTTTGTTTTGAGCTGAAGAATCTTCCTGAATTTACTTGAATATTTAATCACTGAAAAAATAATGAACAGGAGAGATGATCTCATTTCTCCTGTTCATTATTCATAAACAGCAATCTGTTTTTAAAACACCAGGAATTTATAGAATTATCTAATACGCAATTCAGCGAATACAAATGAATTACAAAAATAGTTTTGTAAATATATTCCTGGCAGGAGCATTGATTATTGCCGCCGGCCTTATACCTATTGTTAGCGTATCGCAAAGCAGCAGGCAAAAAATTTCAATCAATAATGGATGGCGTTTTTTAAAAGGAGATCCTGCTGGTACGAAAGGTTTGTCGTATGATGTTCGTCCTGCTGTTACAGATCGAAATGATAATATTGCAGCAGATACAAAACCAACTGAAGGTTTAGCGGTTATATCAGCCGATACAGTTTTGAAAAAATGGATTTTATTTTCTGCCAACGGTTTTATTAAAGATGCATCAAAACATCAACAAAGACCAGCAGGCAATCCAGGTGCTGAGGTATCTTTTGTACAAACAAATTTTAATGATAGCAAATGGGAGAAAGTTGATCTTCCGCACGACTGGGCCATTAACGGGCCATTTTATACTGAAGTGAATGCAATTGTAGGAGGAGGTATGGGACGATTGCCAGTACAAGGCATTGGTTGGTACAGAAAAAAAATAGATGTACCTGCATCCGATAAAGGCAAAACTATTTATCTCGATATTGATGGTGCCATGTCGTACGCTGTTGTTTGGTTAAATGGCAACCTTGTTGGTGGATGGCCATATGGGTACAACTCATTTCGTCTTGATCTGACGCCTTACATTAAAGTGGGTGGAGCAAATCAATTAGTCATACGATTAGATAATCCAACTAACTCAGCACGTTGGTATCCGGGAGCCGGGATCTATCGTAATGTGTGGCTTACAAAAGTTAATACTGTACAGGTAGCACATTGGGGAACTTTTATTACTACGAAAAATATTTCTGCATCAGCAGCAACAATTGATTTTGCCGTTCAGATTGAAAATAAATCAACAACAGATCAAAATATAAAGATTGTTACAGAAGTTTATATGTTCGATACAAAGTTGAATCGAAAAGGAAATAAAGTAGCAGTATTTCCACAATCAACCATTGCAGTAAAGACAGGAGCAAAACACAAACTTGAAAATTCGGTTGTCCTCAAAAACCCTTTACTGTGGGGGCCAGCACCTGCACAGAAACCGAATTTGTATATAGCAATTACAAAAGTATTTTCGAAAGGAGTTATTGTTGATGAATATGAAACAAGATTTGGAATACGTTCGCTCACTTTTGATCCCATAAATGGATTGCTGGTGAATGGACTGCCGGTTCGTATGCAAGGTGTAAATCAACATCACGATTTAGGAGCACTTGGTGCTGCGTTTAATACCCGTGCAGCAGAAAGACAGTTGGAGATTTTAAAAGAACTAGGCTGCAATGCTATACGTATGGCACACAATCCTCCTGCACCTGAACTTTTAGATTTAACAGACAAAATGGGCTTCCTTGTAATTGATGAAATATTCGATAGTTGGGAACGCAAAAAAACGCCACTCGATTTTCATTTGATTTTTCCTGACTGGTATGAAGCTGATACAAGATCATTTGTACGTAGAGATAGGAATCATCCCTCCATTATTGCATGGAGTTTTGGTAATGAAGTAGGAGAGCAATACACTGCTGATACAGGTGTCATTGTTGCAAAAAGACTTTATGACATTGTAAAGGAAGAAGATCCTACACGGCCCGCAACTGCATCCATGAATTATGCAAAACCAAATATGCCTTTTCCTGCAGTAATGGATATCATCAGTTTGAATTATCAAGGCGAAGGTATTCGTGATGCGCCGGCATATGCTCATTTAAGAGGAATCAGAACATCTCCTTTGTATCCTGCTTTTCAGCAAAAGTTTCCTGACAAATTAATTGTAAGCAGCGAAACTTCATCGGCACTTAGTACAAGAGGTTCTTTTCTGTTTCCTGTTACGAATGGCAATAGTGCTCCTGTAAGTGATAGTACAGGAGGTGATCCAAAAAATAAATATGTAAGTGCTTATGAACTTTACACGGCAGCCTTTGGAGCATCTCCCGATAAAGTTTTTGCATCGCAGGATAAACATCCATTTGTTGCGGGAGAATTTGTTTGGTCGGGGTGGGATTATTTAGGAGAACCTACGCCATATTATTCTGCCCGAAGTTCTTATTGTGGAATTATTGATTTAGCAGGATTTAAAAAAGATCGTTTCTATTTATATCAATCCCGTTGGCGTCCAGATCTTCCGATGGTTCATATACTGCCACATTGGAACTGGCCAGATCGTACCGGGCAAATTACTCCTGTACACATTTTTACTTCGGGCGATGAAGCTGAACTTTTTTTAAATGGACGTTCACTTGGTAAAAAGAAAAAAGCAGCCTTTGAATACAGGTTACGATGGGATGATGTTAAATACGAATCAGGCCAATTAAAAGCAGTTGCTTATAAAAATGGAAATAAATGGTCTGAGGAAACGATTCAAACTACTGGTGCCGCTACTCAATTAAAAATAAGTGCCGATCGCAATGTAATGAATGCAGATGGCAGTGATCTTTCATTTATAACAATTAAAGTAGCAGATAAAAATGGATTAACAGTGCCTGTTGCAAATAATAAAATCACTTTTAGTATTGAAGGGCCTGGGGAAATTGTTGCAACAGATAACGGCGATCCTGCGAATCTTGTTTCATTTGCATCAAAAGAACGGGATGCATACTTTGGTTTGGTATTGGTAATTGTTCGTTCTGAAAAAGGCAAATCCGGTACAATAAAAATACATGCATCATCACCGGGTTTAAAAACTGCAACTGTTGAAATAAAAAGTAAATAAATTTATCAACAAACTAAATATTGAAAAATCTTTAAACAATTTTATGAACCTGAACAAAATCTCATTTGATCTTTTTAAAATAATATTACTGCAACTGGTTTTGTTTTTGTTTTTAATATCCTGTTCTAAAAAAAACAATACAGGAGGTGTTGGTACACCCCCGCCACCCCCACCCATTCCTGTTTACGATGCACAGGTAACTATAAATGCTGCTGAAAATAACCAGGTAATTCAGGGCTTTGGTTGTGCTACTGTTTTTGCTCCACCAAGTACAACAGCGTTAACGAATGAAGAATTTGACCGGCTCTTTGGCTCTGCAAATGGCCAGGTGGGTTTAAACTTTCTTCGAATAAGAATTGCATCCGATGATCCATGGAGAGTAGTGGAACTGAACAATGCCAAAGCAGCAATACTGCGTGGGGCAAAAGTTTTTGCCAGCCCCTGGAGCCCACCAGCAAGAATGAAAACCAATAATAGCATTATTAAAGGAAAACTAATTGCTGATAGTGCAACAGCCTATGCAAAATACCTGAATGATTTCGCAATTTATATGGCCGCAAACGGAGCCCCGTTGTATGCGGTATCTGTTCAAAACGAACCCGACTGGGAACCAGATTACGAAGGATGTGTTTGGACTGCAACAGAAATGAGGGATTTTTTAAAAAACCAGGGTGGTTTAATTACAGCTACCCGTTTAATGGCTCCTGAACTGGTTAATAATAACCAGACTTATGTAAGTACAATTTTATCTGATGCCGGTGCTGTTGCTAATCTTGATATTTTAGCTACTCACATTTATGGAGGAGGTATTGTTGATAACCCGGATGCAAGAGCTAAAGCTATACCAGTGTGGATGACAGAACATCTTGAATTAGATACCTCCTATACAGCAAACCTTAATACGGCTGTTGAAATATATAATTGTTTTACAAAAGCAAATTTTAGCGCCTACATCTGGTGGTATGGAAAAAGATTTTATGGCCCAATAGGCCAGGAAGGAGCTGTTACAAAACGGGGTTATTTTATATCACAGTTTGCCAGGTTTATAAAAGAAGGAGCTATACGTTTGGGCACAACAGTAAATTCAAGACCTGATGTTTTTGTATCGGCGTATAAAAATGGTACAAAAAAAGTAGTGGTTGCTATTAATACAAGTGGTGGGCTGGTGAACCAGACCATTGCTTTTAAAGATGCGTCTGCTGCAACGGTTGTTCCTTACTTAACCAGTGCATCAAAAAATGCAGAACAAGGAACTGCCATTACCTTGTCAAACAATAGTTTTGTTTATTCCATACCACCCTACAGTGTAGTGACTTTTGTGGAGCAGTAATGTTTTTTTGAGTGTATTCTATTTTTTAATCAATAAAAATAAGCGCAGTGTTAAAAATGCTTCAAAAAATATCTTACTCTTTAAAAATTGGGTGCTTACTTTTTGTAATAATAAATTCAATATGGGCCTGTAAAAAGAAAACAACTGATATTGTTACACCACCTGTTGTTGCTCCACAATTTTCAGCAAATGCAAACCCTGCATGGAAAGCGGATGCCCGGTTGTTTTTGCAGGGGTCTGCTGGATTGTTTGATGATGTATCTGTAAAAGACCCAAGTATCATATACTCCGGAGGTAAGTACCACTTGTTTTATACAGGCAAGGATGCAGTTAATTGGCGTATGGGTTATGCTTCAGCTGCAACCCTGGCTGATTTAAAGACTGCTTCGAGAACCTATATGAATACACTTAATGGAGGAAGTTATTTTTGTGCACCGCAGGTATTTTGGTTTGAATCTAAGGGCAAATGGTATTTAATTTATCAAAGTGGATTAGGGGCAACTTATTCAACTAATACTGATGTTACAAGCGCCAATGGTTGGACGGCTGGTGCAGCAATGGGTTTTACGGATGGAATTGACTTTTGGTGTATATCAGACGGCAGTTTTGTTTATTGCTTTTATTCTGCACAAGACGGTTCCCGAACAATAAAAATGCGTAAAACAACAGTGGCTGCTTTTCCAACGGGATGGAGTAATTATACCGTTGTGGTTAATAATACATTTGAATCCCCTCATGTTTACAAAAATAAAGCCGATGGGAAATATTATATGATGGTGGAAGATATTAACCGGCATTTTGAATTATGGGGAGCAGTCAGTCCCGATGGAACCTGGACTCAAATTGCCGAACAATGGGCAGCTAAAAGTAATTTAACAGAAACATCCGAACATTGGACCGACCAGGTGTCGCATGGCGAAATTATCCGAACTGGTACTAATGAACGCTTAGAAATTAATGATATAAACCGTTGTGATATTTTAATTCAGGGAGTTGTTAATGGCAGTTACCCAACATACGGAAGTATTCCTTATGTGCTTGGGCTTATTCGGAATTATTAATTAGGGAGCGTAAAAAATAAATTATATGCGAATTGTCATTTTATTAATAAGTCTCATCTTTTTTAAGCATGCAAGTACTCAAAGTATTATTACTATTGAAGCTAATAAGGGAAAGGATACTATAAACCGGAATATTTACGGCCATTTTGCAGAGCATCTTGGCCGATGTATATACGGTGGTTTTTATGTTGGCGAAAACAATAAATTAATTCCAAACAAAAATGGAATACGGCTGGATATTGTAGAGGCTTTAAAGAAATTAAAAATTCCGGTACTGCGGTGGCCGGGCGGATGCTTTGCTGATAATTATCATTGGAAAGATGGTATAGGCCCAAAAAATAAACGGAAGCATATAGAAAATGTGATGTGGGGCAATGTAAGGGAAGATAACAGTTTTGGCACTAATGAATTTCTGCAATTGTGCGAAATGATGGGAGCAGAACCATACCTCGCTGTGAATATGGGGGGCGGTACTGTACAGGAAGCATCAGAATGGGTGCAGTATGTAAACCATTCCAATGGTACAAGTTATCTAACCGATATGCGCCGGCAAAGCGGCAGAACAAAACCCTGGAATGTAAAATACTGGGGTGTAGGCAATGAATCATGGGACTGCGGTGGCCACATGACGGTTGATTACTACGTTAACCAGTATAAGAAGTATGCAACACTTATGACCAACTATGACAATGGAGAAGGTTTGTTCCGCATAGCGGTTGGCCCGGGTACAGAAGATTTTAAATGGACTGAAGCATTAATGCGTGACATCCCATTAAAGATGCTCGACGGCGTATCCATTCATCATTATTCTGTTAATTGGAACCATAAAAGCCACCCGACACAGTTCAGCGAAGCAGAATATTTTAAAACAATGAAGCAGGCATACCGAATGGAAAATATGATTGCGGGCAATTGTGAAGTAATGGATAAATATGACCCAACAAAAAAAGTAGCCCTTATTGTAGATGAATGGGGTGGATGGTACGATAGTGAACAAGTGGCTAAAGGAGATATTTTGTTTCAGCAAAATACGATGAGAGATGCGATGATTGCGGGGTTAACACTGAATATTTTTCATAATCATTCAGACAGAGTGCGAATGGCAAATCTGGCGCAGTGTGTAAATGTGCTGCAGGCTGTTATTCTTACCAAAGAAGAAAAATTGGTATTAACGCCAACGTACCATGTGATGGAAATGTATAAAGTACACCAGGATGCAGTAATGCTGCCGGTTCAGCTAACCACCCAAAAATATGTATTTGGGAAAGATACCATTGATGCGGTGAATGCATCGGCGTCCAGAGATAAAAATGGGGTAGTACATATTTCTTTGGTTAATATTCATGCTACAAGCCCCCAAAAAATAAAAATTAGTTTTGATGGTGGCACCTATACAAATGTAAAAGGACGAATATTGCAATCAGGCAAATTACAGGATTGTAATACTTTCAGGGAACCTGAAACTATTATACCAAAAACATTTGGAGGTGTAAAACTTGCCTCTAATGAATTGGAGTTGACATTGCCTCCTTTCAGTGTTGTGGTATTGGAGTTAAAATAAGGTATAAAGTTATAATAGTGGGGTAAAATAGCAGTTCTTGCTATCTCGGGAATTTTTTAATAAAGGCTTAAGCAGAGCAGTTCTTATAGCAATCATCAGGAAGGATGAATTCTTTCATCCTTCCCTTTTTTAACGTTCAGATTTATCTGTAAACTATCTTTGATTAATGCTACTACTTGGTATTGATATAGGTACATCTTCTATTAAAGTTTCTGTGGTGGACGCAGCAACGCAGCAATGTATAGGCTCGGCAAAATATCCCGAAACAGAGTCCGAGATTATTACACCGCAACCCGGCTGGGCCGAGCAATCACCCGATATGTGGTGGGAACATGTACAGTTGGCCATTTTAAAACTGCATGCACAGCGAAAGTATAATCCACAGGATATTGCTGCTATTGGTATTGCTTACCAGATGCATGGCTTAGTAATGGTGGATAAGGAACAGAACGTTATACGCAACAGCATCATCTGGTGCGACAGCCGTGCTGTAGAAATTGGCGATAGGGCTTTTGAAGAAATCGGAAAAGAAAAATGCTTATTGCATTTACTCAACTCACCCGGAAACTTCACCGCTTCCAAATTAGCCTGGGTAAAACAAAATGAGCCTGACATATATGCCAAGACAGATAAAATAATGTTGCCCGGTGATTTCATTGCCATGAAACTGACGGGGGAAATAACAACAAGCATCTCTGCCTTGTCAGAAGGAGTGTTTTGGGATTTTCAGCAAAACGGATTATCAAAAGATGTGTTTGAATATTACGGACTGGATACTTCTTTTATTCCGGAAGTAAAAGAGGTATTTGCAGAGCAGGGAAAACTTTCAACTGCTGTTGCTGCTTCTTTATCATTAAAACCAGGGACACCTGTTACTTACAAAGCAGGTGACCAGCCAAACAATGCTTTATCATTAAATGTATTGGAGCCAGGTGAAGTAGCTGCAACTGCAGGAACAAGTGGTGTGATTTATGGTGTAAGTGATCAGCTGACTTTTGATCCGCAATCAAGGATCAATACATTTGCACATGTGAATCATACACAGAAACAAAAGCGGTTAGGTGTATTATTATGCATCAACGGAACTGGTATTTTAAACCGATGGATGAAAAATGCAACAGGCAATCCAACCTATCAGCAAATGAATGAAGCCGCACAGAAAATAGCAGTGGGCAGTAATGGTTTATTTATTCTTCCTTTCGGTAATGGTGCAGAACGTATGCTGGAAAATAAAATCGCAGGAGCGCATATCATTCATCTTGATCTCAATATTCATACAAACGCACATCTGTACAGGGCATCACAGGAAGGTATTACATTTGCATTCCGTTACGGATTGGATATCATGAAAGAAAACAAAATGAATCCTTCCATCATTCGTGCAGGAAGGGCCAATATGTTTTTAAGTGATGTATTTACAAACAGTTTTGTAAACACATTGAATATTCCTGTTGATCTGTATAACTGTGATGGAAGTGTAGGTGCAGCTATCGGTGCCGGGATCGGTGCAAAGGTTTATGCAACTGCCAAAGAAGCGTTTCTTCACACAAAACCATTGGCAACTATTGAACCGGGAGCTTCAGCTAAACAATATGATGAATTATATGAGCAATGGAAAGTGCTGCTTGAAAAAAGTTTGAGTTAATTATTCTTAGTTATAAACAATCCTGCAGCAATAGCTGCAAATAAATGAAGAAAACCATGAATGTAATTACAGGACAGACAGAGTTTTTTAAAGGCATTCCGCAAATCAAATTTGAAGGAACAGGATCAGACAATCCTTTAGCC
Source organism: Chitinophagaceae bacterium (assembly GCA_031407835.1). Classification (GTDB taxonomy): domain Bacteria; phylum Bacteroidota; class Bacteroidia; order Chitinophagales; family Chitinophagaceae; genus Lacibacter. Next base: position 6,645 of record JANOIQ010000110.1, on the reverse strand, counting down.
TTTCGCTGGTATGATGAAAACAGGGTAGTAGCAGGAAAAAATATGAAAGAATGGCTTCGATTTGCATGTGCTTACTGGCATAGCTTTGTTGGAAGTGGTGCAGATCCTTTTGGAGAACACACTCATATTTTTCCATGGGACAAAAAATCGGATGCAGTTGAAAAAGCAAAAGATAAAGCTGATGCTGCATTTGAATTTATGACCAAGCTTGGATTACCTTTTTATTGTTTTCATGATATAGATGCAGTTGAATACGGAAATGATATTAAAGAGAACGACCGCAGGCTGCAGGCTATAACAGCATATTTTGCAGAAAAACAAAAGGCAAGTGGTATAAAGTTGCTCTGGGCAACTGCCAATTTATTTTCACACCGCCGTTATATGAATGGTGCTTCCACTAATCCTGATTTTCATGTTCTCACTCATGGTGCAGCACAGGTGAAAGCAGCATTGGATGCAACCATTGCTTTAGGCGGAGAGAATTATGTATTCTGGGGTGGGAGAGAAGGATACATGAGTCTTCTCAATACAAATATGAAACGTGAGAAAGAACATTTAGCCGGGTTCTTACATGCAGCCAAAGATTATGCAAGAAAGAATGGCTTTAAAGGAACTTTCTTTATCGAACCTAAACCATGTGAGCCAAGCAAACATCAGTATGATTATGACAGTGAAACCGTAATTGGTTTCTTACGTCAGTATGATTTACTGAATGATTTCAAAATCAATATTGAAGTAAACCATGCAACACTTGCAGGTCATACATTTCAGCATGAGTTACAGGTTGCAGCTGATGCAGGTATGCTCGGCTCAATGGATGCCAACCGTGGCGATTATCAAAATGGATGGGATACCGATCAGTTCCCCAACAATATTAATGAACTGGCTGAAGCCATGCTGGTAATAATTGAAGCAGGTGGTTTTGCAGGAGGTGGTATTAATTTCGATGCAAAGATTCGCCGGAACAGTACCGATCCGGCAGATTTGTTTTATGCACATATCGGCGGTATGGATGCATTTGCACGTTCATTAATTGTTGCAGATGATATATTGCAGAAATCTGATTATAAAAAAATCAGAACAGAACGTTATGCATCTTTTGACAGTGGTAAAGGGAAAGAATTTGAAAACGGAAAATTATCACTTGAAGATCTGAGAGCATATGCTGTTGAAAACGGAGAGCCTGCAGTAAGAAGTGGCAAGCAGGAATACATGGAGAATATCATTAACCGGTATATCTGATATTCAGTTTATTGGTCAGGAATCTTTGAAGCAACAGGCTGGCTCGGTTTATGAATGTACTGAACAGCCTGTTGTTTCATTTCAGGTATCTTTGCCTGATCAGTAATTTACAGAATAAATACAAACAGAAATTTATGTTGATGCATCAAACTATGCGGTGGTACGGGCCAAATGATCCGGTAAGTTTATCAGATATCCGCCAGGCAGGATGTGCCGGTGTTGTTACAGCGTTGCACCAAGTGCCTGTTGGTGATATATGGACATCTGATGAGATTCTCATCCGTAAACAAATGATTGAAGATGCGGGAATGACATGGACGGTGATTGAAAGCCTGCCGGTAAGTGATGATATCAAGAGGCAGTCGGGTAATTACATGTATCATATTGAAAATTACAAAGCCAGTCTGCGTAATGTAGCAGCCTGTGGTTTAAAGGTAGTGACGTATAATTTTATGCCGGTATTAGACTGGTTGCGTACTGATATTGCATACCCGATGGTTGATGGCAGTACTGCTCTGTACTTCAACAGGGTAGATTATGTGATTTTTGATCTGTTCTTATTGCAACGGCCCGGTGCTGCTGATGATTATTCGGCAGAAGAAACAGGAAGGGCAAAAGAGCGTTTTAAAACGATGACGAAAGAACAAAGAAAAAAGCTCTTCAGTAATATGATGATGGGTTTACCGGGAAGTGATGATGCATTTACTCCTGAGCAGGTATTAACTGAGTTAACAAAGTATCAGGGTATTGATGCAGCAAAACTTAAGGAGCATTTGTTTTATTTTTTGAAACAGGTCATTCCGGTAGTAGACGAATGCGGATTAAAGATGGCAATTCATCCTGATGATCCTCCTTATTCAGTATTGGGTTTACCAAGAATCATGAGTACAGAACAGGATGCAGCCGATTTGATTGAAGCAGTTCCATCGAAGGCAAATGGTTTTTGTTTTTGCACCGGTTCATTTGGCGCCAGGGCTGATAATGATATTCCGAAAATGCTGAAACGTTTTGGTGATTATATTCACTTTCTTCATTTGCGTAATACCAAGCGTGATGCTGAAGGAAATTTTTATGAAGCTGATCACTTAGCTGGTGATACAGAAATGTATGAAGTGATTAAGGAAGTGGTACTGCTGCAACGAAGAAGAAATATTTCTATCCCCATGCGACCTGATCATGGCCACCAGATGCTCGATGATCTCAAGAAAAAAACATATCCCGGTTATTCAGCCATTGGAAGATTAAAAGGACTGGCTGAGCTGCGTGGTGTTGAATATGCACTGGATAAAAGTTTGAACTGATTACAAAAATGAGGGTGATGTTTGAAGAATAATTCAGTAATAAAATAATTGAATTCTATTTACTTTCATTGATATGGGTTAGCTTTATAACGAAACGGGTCGAAAGATAATTTCAGAGATCATAGAAAAGCAGAACAGAAACGAAATTTGCAATAACGTATTTATCAGATAGTCAGAAGGGGAATTGAACTGAGTAAATAAAAACTCACCTGTTTACATTAAATGTTCAGGTGAGTTTTTTGTGAGCAAAATAACATCTCAGCTTCATGTAAAATGAAACACTGCTGTTAATAACATCGATCAAACAGGAATTGGAGAAACCACTTCTGTTTACAAAGGGAATAGTAAATTGCAGTTTGCTAAATAACTAACGAACGGATTTGTCATATGCGAATAAGGATACTGCTGATATTTTTTTTTCTTGCCTGTGTAATCAACACAAATCATCTGTACGCACAGCAAGCTCTTGAACAAAATTTTTTGAATCCGCCTGCATCTGCAAAACCATGGGTATTCTGGTACTGGATGCACGGAGCAGTTTCCAAAGAAGGAATAACAGCCGACCTTGAAGCGATGAAAGAAGTGGGCATTGGTGGTGCCTATCTCATGCCCATCAAGGATACATCTGCCGCTATTCCATTTCAACCAACAGTAAGACAGTTAACACCTGAATGGTGGGCCATGGTAAAGTTTGCCATGCAGGAAGCAAAGCGTTTAGGTCTTCAGCTCGGTATGCATGTAAGTGATGGTTTTGCATTAGCAGGCGGGCCATGGATTACTCCTGAACTTTCGATGCAGAAAATGGTGTGGTCTAAAATGTATATCCGGGATGGAGAGAATGTTGAGATCAATCTTCCTCAACCCGAAGCGAATAAAGACTACTATAAAGACATAGCCGTATTTGCATACCCTGCCAACAGTGATAATGCATTCAGTGAAGTGGTAATGATCCCTTCCGTTACAACGAGCAACGGAACCCGTGCTTCTTTTCTTTCATTTATACATGAAGGAACTGAAACATTTAAAAGCGATACCAGTTGCTGGATACAATATAAATATCCAAAGGCATTTACCTGTCGATCTGTTAAAATTCATACCGGTGGAAATAATTATCAGGCCCAGCGGTTAATTGTGCAGACAAGTATGAATGGAATTGATTTCAAAACCATCACCCGTCTTGATCCTCCACGACATGGCTGGCAGGATGCTGATGAGGATGTTACCTATTCACTTCCATTGACAAAGGCAAAATTTTTTCGCTTTGTATATGAGAAAGATGGTTCAGAGCCGGGTGCTGAAGATCTTGATGCAGCCAAGTGGAAACCATCATTGAAAATAATGGGTATCTATTTATCTGATGAACCGATGATTCATCAGTATGAATCAAAGAATGGCTCTGTATGGCGCATCAGCAAAAATACCACAGCAGAGCAGGTTCCTGATCAATCAGCCATTCCAATCGACAGTATTATTAACATCACCACAAAAATGAATGAAAATGGAAACCTGTTATGGACTCCGCCGCCGGGTAATTGGGTGATTGTACGAATTGGTCATACATCCAACGGACACACAAATTATACAGGTGGCGCAGGACTTGGATTGGAATGCGACAAGTTTAATGCTGCTGCGGTAAAACTTCAATTCAATAGCTGGTTTGCAAAAGCATTTTCAGAAACTGACACCGCATTGGCAAAAGATGTCTTGAAGTTATTTCATGTTGATAGCTGGGAATGTGGCAGTCAGAACTGGAGTAACAATTTTCCTGCTGAATTCAAAAAGAGAAGAGGTTATGATCTGATGCCTTACCTGTTAACAATGGCGGGTATTCCTGTAAAGGATGCGGCAACATCAGAAAAAATATTGCATGATGTAAGAGAAACCATTGCTGAACTGGTGAATGATGTTTTTTATACAATATTGAAAAATGAGGCACATGCAAAAGGTTGCAGCATCAGTGCTGAAGCGATTGCACCAACCATGATGAGTGATGGGTTACTGCATTACAAAAATACTGATATTCCGATGGGGGAGTTTTGGCTCAACAGTCCCACACATGATAAGCCCAATGATATGCGTGATGCCATTAGTGCTGCACATATATATGGAAAGAAAATTATACAGGCCGAATCATTTACAACAGTGCGCATGGATTGGAGCGAGCACCCGGGCAGTTTAAAAATAATGGGCGACAGAAATTTTGCATTAGGGATTAATAAAATGGTTTTTCATGTGTTTGCTCATAATCCCTGGATGGATAAAAAACCGGGGATGACATTGGATGGAGTGGGACTGTATTTTCAAAGAGATCAAACATGGTTTAAACAAAGCAAAGCATGGATTGAATACTTAACAAGATGCCAGGCTCTGTTGCAGATGGGTGAACCGGTTGTTGATATTGCTGTGTTCACTGGTGAAGAAGTTCCAAGACGTTCTTTATTGCCCGATCGTTTGGTGAATACATTGCCCGGCATATTCGGAAAAGAAAAAGTAGAAACAGAAAAGAAGCGAATGGAGAATAAAGGAGAACCGTTACGGCAGATACCAGATGGAGTTACACATTCAGCAAACATGGCTGATCCGGAAGACTGGATTGATCCGCTGAATGGGTATACGTACGACTCATTTAATCCTGATGCGTTGATGATGATGAAAGTGCAGAACGGGAGAGTAGTATTGCCCGGTGGAGCAAGTTATGCAGTATTGGTCTTTCCTGATGTGCATCAAATGAATCCCAACAATCATCTGATGTCGTTAAAGGTGGCCAGAAAAATTCTTCAGTTGTTGAAAGATGGAGCAAAGATAGTGATGAGTAAAGATTATGTAAGTGGTATTGGGTTAAAAGATACTGATAAGGAAGTGAAGGCTGTGATCAAAGAAATGCTGAAGCCCGGAAAAAAAGGGAAGCTGATGCTGACTCCTTATTTAGAATCTGATTTCAGAAAAATGGGACTTGTAAAAGATGTGGAAATCATAACTAAAAACAAGAGTACAAAGAACAACATTGCATGGACGCATCGAAAATTCGGTGACGCTGATATTTATTTTATTTCCAATCAGTCGAACGAAATGCAGGCATTCAATATTAAGTTCAGGATAAAAGGAAAGAAGATGGAAATATGGAATGCAGTGAATGGTAAAATTGGTTATATCGATTTTGGAGCAAGCGAAGGCACATACACAATGGGAATGGGACCGGGTGATTCTTATTTCTATGTATTCAGAAAACCTTTAGCAAAAAGTAATATGAATGTTGAAGTCAGGAATAGTGAATGGTCAGAAAATAATTTATCCTCAAAACCATGGAAGCTTCAGTTCGATAAAAAATTTGGCGGCCCTGAAAAACCGGTTGAAACAAATGCATTAAAAAGCTGGACACTATTTACAGATTCATCTGTTAAATATTATTCCGGTACAGCTGTTTATTCCAATACATTTGAATGGAATGAAGACAAGGATCAGAAAACAGCAGCACTTCAGTTTGATTCTGTTTATAATATGGCAACAATAAAAGTAAACGGTATTGACTGTGGTACTTTATGGACTCAGCCTTATTATCTCGACATAACGAAGGCTATAAAGAAGGGAGCCAATATCATTCAGATAGAAGTAACCAATACCTGGCATAACCGGTTGATAGGTGATAATCTTCTGCCACAGAATAAACGTACTACTTTTACAACGGCGCCTTTCCGTCTGAGCGGTAAGCCTTTATTGCCAGCAGGTATTATTGGGAACGTTAAATTGATTATTAGATGATAATCCACATTATTTCTCCAGGCGTTTCAGAACCATTAACAGTATGTCGCCTAAAAATTACCGCACACCCAAGAGTAAAGAATCGAATTGGTAACAGGTAATTTCACGCCCATAAAAAATCAGTTACTTTTTATTTTCTGAGTGATATGTTTTTGCTGGCCACAAAAATATTGTGTTAACCGGTGAAAATATTTTTTTTTGCGTATGATTCGTGCTTTAAATCAGCTTGTTTTTCCAGTTGGGCGTCATGTAATTATTTTTATGAAACCCTTTACTGGCGGGTATTTTGGCATTTCGTTTTGAAATTTAAGGCCATAAAAACAAGTGAATTCTGTGTTGTCTG
>JANOIQ010000094.1:0-1804 GCA_031407835.1 Chitinophagaceae bacterium | reverse complement strand
TATTATTTTAATACCGAGCCTTTTTAAAGTTAAGTTGTTTACATGTCTTAGTATAATGGGGAAAGATGTGACTAATCATACACACTTGCGGTTATTTTTACACTCTATAGTATAGTTATCTACTGTAAAAGTTATGGTATACAAATTGCTTTATCAGCAAGAAGAGTCTGAACCATTTTTAATAAACAATAAATCATTTTTTAAATGAAAACCAATCAAATAACTGCGACAGAACCTGTGTATCATCTTATTGCCATGCTCGAAGATGCCAAAAAGGGTTATTCAAGTGCTGCCGAAAGAATACGGGATGATGTGTTATCACTACTGTTAGAAAGATTTAGCTGTCAAAAAGAAAGGTATTGTAATGAATTAAGGCAATTGGTTAAAGAATTACAGATTGAGTCACCCATCGATCAAATTACGTTAAGTTTATTACAACGAATCTGGATGGGTTTAAAAAATCCTTTTGCGTATGAGCGAAAAGATATCATCATTCTTGGCTTCATTAAAGGAGAAGAAACTGCCATTATAAATTATACACAAGCTATTGAACAAATACAGCATGATCATCAAATGCGGATCATACTGGAAAGGCAGCTCAATGGAATTAAAACCGTTATTAATGCATTAAGGTATATACAGGTAAAACTGTTATGTAATTAAAAAAAGCATATACCCTTTTGCGGAGAGATTTTATTTATGTTCGGTTTCGTAAGTGTATTATTAAAAAGAGTAATAAAAGCAACGGGGATCGATCGTGTGTAGAAATTAATACACAGAATGTACCTTAAAAATATTTTCTGATTGTAAGCAATATGTTTTCAACTTAAATAATACTGAAAGAAATAATTTTTATTAATTGGCGGATTTTGGCAGCATTTTAGTTTGTTAGAAATGTGCGTTCAATATTTAAACATCTTAAAATCTAAAAATTATGAGTTCAACAAAATTTGCAACGGGTATTTTATTAGGTGCTGCAGCAGGTGCTGTACTGGGTATTTTATTTGCTCCTGATAAAGGTTCTGAAACAAGGAAAGCCATTTCAAAAAAGAGCACTGATCTGAAAAATGCCTTTAAAGGTAAAATGAATGATTTGGTTGATGATTTGGCCAGCCAGTTTGAAGATGTAAAAACAGGAGCGGAAAAATTAGCAGAAAGTGGCAAAGAAAAAGTGGCCTCAATGAGAGGTGAAGCCAAGCAATCACTTTCTTAAAGTATTAAGCCGTAGACATTTTATTTTACATTAAAGAGGATTAAAAATCAGTACAGTTCCCCAAATGTTTTAGTTGAAAAAGGAGCTGGGTGCCTAGAAACAAAACGAAGATGCTAAATCACTAACTGAGAAATACATCTTCAGATAGTAGCTTGCCAGTTCTATCCAGATTAATAATTGCAGCAGGAATTGGTTCAATAGCGCCCACTTTAAAAATTGGTTTTGCTTATTTCGATGAAAGATATTTCAGGTAAAATGTCTACGGTTTTTGGGGCAAGCGGTTTCAATTAGCTTTAGCTAACGTTTAAACTAAAAATACAAATGGGGGTAAAAGGTTGGAAGGGGTAAGTGCTAAAAAGAAGGGGGAGTTAAATGGCGGGTATCAAGAGTAAATTGTTGCAGCTGTAATTTACTTGGCATTATTTGTAACTGTAAAGCAAACATCAACATTGCAATAAGTATTCACCTGACGCAACTTAATAAAAAAGTAAAGCGGCTTATTTCCAGTTATAATTAAGAATATTCTCTAACGCCCTTGAAAGTTCGGCAAAGCTGTTTGGTTTTTGTAAAAAATAAACAGCCCCTAATTGC
>JANOIQ010000093.1:0-4348 GCA_031407835.1 Chitinophagaceae bacterium | reverse complement strand
AGCAAACCGTATCATAAACTGATCAGTTTTGCGTTCATTATGCTGAAAAGCGTGAATTCTTGAAAAAGATAGCTAATTTTACAGAACTCAAATCCGAACAAACATGAAAAAAATCATGACCGCCCTCTTAGTTGCAGCAGTAACAACGTTTATATTCAGCTCTTGCGCTGGTACACGTTCAAGCACTGGTTGTCCCACTTCAGCAAAAACAAAACCTTTCAGAGCCTGAGTTATTAATTGCGAAGAATATGAACTGGATTCCTTTGAACTCCTCTGAAATACTGGAGCAATTAATCAATTTATCTCAGCAAAAGCCACAGGTTATTTTCAAACACAGTACCCGTTGCAGCATCAGCTCGGTGGCGAAAAGCCGTTTGGAAAAAAGTCCGGAACCTGATGAAGCTTCCTTTTACTTTCTCGACCTCATTTCTTACCGTCAGCTTTCTAACTCTGTTGCGGAGCGTTTTGGTATTGAGCATGAATCGCCGCAAATATTGATGATTAAAGATGGTAAATGTGTGTATGACGAAAGCCATACAGGAATTAACATGAATGAGATCAAAGAACAACTTCAACTGAATTAAGAAATATCTTCAACTCAATAAAATACTAAAGGCCACCTTGCGGTGGCCTTTTCATTTAGGTCATAATCATTCAACTGCCTGTAGTATGTATTACTTCCTTATACTTTATTTTCTCGGAAAATCAATTGCTGCATGAGCTGCGGCCAAACGTGCAATCGGTACACGGAAAGGTGAACAGCTAACATAGTTCATTCCTATTTTGTGACAGAAAATTACACTTTCAGCATCGCCGCCATGTTCACCGCAAATACCAATCTTTAAGTTTGGTTTTGTTTGACGTCCTCTTTCCACACCAATCTTGATCAGTTCACCAACACCACTCTGGTCAATTGTCTGGAATGGATCAGAAGGCAGTAATTTCAGATCAAGATATTTTGGAAGGAATCCACCAATATCATCACGGCTGAAACCGAAACTCATCTGAGTAAGATCATTGGTACCAAAGCTGAAGAAATCGGCTTCCTCTGCCATGCTGTTTGCTTTTAATGCAGCACGTGGAATTTCAATCATAGTTCCGTACAGGTAAGGAATTTTCTTCACACCCATTTTTTCGCAGGTTTCCCTGTAAACGATATCTACAATTGCTTTCTGATGTCTCAATTCATGTTTACCGCAGGTAACAGGGATCATAATTTCAGGCATTACTTTCTTGCCTTTCTTGGTAAGCTCAACAGTTGCTTCAAAAATAGCACGGATCTGCATTTCTGTAATCTCCGGATAGCTGATACCTAAACGTACACCTCTGTGACCAAGCATTGGGTTGTTTTCATGCAATGCAAGAACCCTTCTGTTCAATACACTCATGCTTATGCCCAACTCTTTACTTAGCTGCTGTAATTTTTCTTTGTCATGCGGAACAAATTCATGCAGTGGTGGATCGAGCAAACGGATGGTAACCGGATATCCGTTCATCACTTCCAATGTTTCTTTAATATCTTTCTTCACATATTTGAACAGACCGTTCAGTGCTTCACGTCTTTCTTTTTCTGTTTTACTTACAATCATTTTGCGCAGCAGGAACAGAGGCTGTTCACTTCCTTCGCCATAGAACATATGTTCTGTGCGGAACAAACCAATACCTTCAGCACCAAACTTGAATCCCTGCATGGCGTCGCCTGGTGTTTCAGCATTGGTACGAACACCTAACACTTTCACTTTATCAACCAGTTTCATCAGGTTTTTATAAGCCAGGTTTTTATCCAGGTCAATATCAACCAATGCCATACTGCCTAAATAAACCAACCCTTTTGTACCATCCAGGCTTAACCAATCGCCTTCCTTAATATAAGTACCATCATTTGCTTTGAATGATTTTGTTTCGCTGTGAATTTCAATATCAGTGCAACCAACAATACAGCATTTACCCCAGCCTCTGGCAACGAGAGCAGCATGCGATGTCATACCACCTTTTGTGGTTAAGATTGCCTGCGATTTATGCATACCATCTACATCTTCAGGTGAGGTTTCTTCTCTTACAAGAATTACTTTCTCTCCCCTGCTTGCCCACTCAACTGCTTCCTGTGATGAAAAGACAACACGGCCTTTTGCACCACCCGGTCCTGCCGGTAAACCTTTCGCAATTGCTTTGGTTACTTTCTGCACTTCAGGATCAAGCATTGGCAGTAATAATTCAACCAGTTGATTCGGTGCCACTCTCTTCACCGCAGTTTTTATATCAATCATTTTTGAATTATACATATCGCTGGCAATTCTCACTGCAGCAATACCATTCCGCTTACCAACACGGCACTGCAGCATGTAGAGAGTACCTTTTTCAATGGTAAACTCAATGTCCTGCATGTCTTTATAATGCACTTCAAGTCTTCTTTGTATATCAAACAATTCCTTGTATGCTTTTGGCATGGTTTCTTCCAGTGTAGGTGAATGCTTGCTCTGATCATTCTTTGAATACTCATTCACAGGTGCCGGAGTTCTGATACCAGCCACCACATCTTCACCCTGTGCATTTAATAAGTATTCACCATAAAATTTATTTTCACCATTACCGGGGTTTCTTGTAAATGCAACACCGGTAGCACTTGTATCGCCCATATTACCAAACACCATGGCCTGTACGTTTACCGCAGTTCCCCATTCATCAGGAATATTTTCAATGCGGCGGTATTCAATGGCTCTCTTACCCATCCAGCTGCTGAACACGGCACCAATACTTCCCCATAACTGTTCCTGCGGATCTTCAGGAAAAGGTTTTCCCAATACTTTAATGATCGTTGCTTTAAAATCTTTTACCAGTGCTTTTAATTCGTTAACTGTAATATCTGTATCAAACTGGTAACCTTTTGAATGTTTTACCTTTTCCAATTTTTCATCTAATACTTTACGGATGCCTTTACCACCTTTGGGTTCAAGACCACCAGCTTTTTCCATTACCACATCAGCATACATCATAATCAAGCGGCGGTATGCATCATAAGCAAAACGTGCATCACCCGATTGTTTAATGACACCTTCAATTGTTTTTTCGTTCAACCCGATGTCCAATACAGTTTCCATCATACCGGGCATTGATTTTCTTGCACCTGAACGTACAGAAACGAGTAATGGGTTATTTACATCACCGAATTTTTTACCCATTTCCTTTTCAACAGCAGCCAGCGCTTTTTGCGACTGTGCTAACAATTCAGCAGGATACTTCTTTTTGTTCTGATAATAATGAGTACACACATCAGTTGTGAGTGTATAACCCGGAGGAACCGGTAAACGGAGTTTGGGATGACCCGCCATTTCTGCTAAGTTGGCGCCTTTACCACCCAGTAAATTTTTCATGGATTCGTTTCCATCGGCCTTACCACCGCCAAAGGAATACACATACTTTGTTGCTCGTTTTGCTGTTGCCATTGTTGAAATTATTTTTTGAATTTAAATGGAGGAAACGCTACGTGGTTCAACTCAATGTTCAGTTTCCCCGCATTTGTTCCTGTTGTTTGCAATCTGCGGGTAAAAGTAGAGGGGTGCGTTTGTGCAAAGAATGATGTCAGGCACAAAAAAACCTAATCATCGTCAGGAATTGGAATCTGCAACCTGATTATGATTAGCAGGAACCTGATGTAAATACAGAGCTAAGAGATAAAAAGGGAAAGAAGAAGAAAGAGGAAGACAGTTGTTGATATGGGCTGCAGAGTTTTATTGCAAAGTTTGTTATGTTACTCATGCAGACGCTTGTGGTCTGCCTCCCGATCAAAAGGTCAGTGCTTTTACATTCTTTTTTCATGGCATTTTTTATAACCCCATCTTTTAAGTCGGGGTTTAACCAAATCAATATGCGGCTTTAGCCATGATTAAATTTCAAGGCTAAAGCCATTCCCTTTTCTTCACAACTTCCCCGACTTGAAAATCGGGGTTATAAAAGACATCAAATATTTACAGCCTTAAAATTAGAAGCTATAATATTTTTCATCTGGCTGCCTTTACCTTATACTCCCCAACAACACTTCCATCATCTTTCAGCATTTCAACATGCAGCTGTTCTTCATTTGCTTTTACTTTAATTAAGGTGCGGTTGCCGGGCAAAGGCCCGCCGCCAATAATCACCGGATAATCATGTTGACCTTTTACGGGAGGGTGTACACCATAAACATGCTTATGACCTGATATAACAAGATCAATTTTATACTGATCAAACAAAGGAGAAAAAACTTTTTTACAATGCTGCGATCCTTTCTGCTGAAATGAATACTGAGGTGGTATATGCATCATCACCACCCTGTACTTTGATTTTTGGTAAGCTTCCGACTGCATAATCT
>JANOIQ010000079.1:0-3104 GCA_031407835.1 Chitinophagaceae bacterium | reverse complement strand
AAGACAAGCATATTCAACTGCCTGAACTGAACCCGATTGATGTTATTAAATTAAAGATGGAAGAAAAAGGCATGAAAGCAAAAGACCTTGAAATAATTATTGGAAGCAAAGGACATGTATCATCAATCCTGGCTGGAAGAAGAGAGATTACTTTAAAAATGGCCCAGCGTTTAAAAGATTATTTTCAATTACCAGCTGAAGTGTTTTTGCAATCTGCTTAATGATCTTCGAAGTGTCCAGACTTTGAAGAGCCTACACCTTATCCACATCCGCAATCATTACCACACTTTTAAACTTTGCATGATTATGCAAATGCACCACCTGTGCCACGATCATTTCTTTTGCCTGGTGAAGCAACTGTGCATCCTTCGGCAGTTTTAATACCAGTTCCATAAGATACTGGTTGCGTACCCGGTTTACCACCGGTTCTGCCGGACCAACCATATAATTACCCAGCAACGGTTTCATATTTTCTGCCACCATCTGCGAAGCAGCTTCCACCACTTCTTTAAACTTATGCCGGAAGGTTAACTGAATCAATCTTGAAAACGGCGGATAAAAAAACTGTCTTCTTCCATTGATCTCTTCTGCAAAAAAAGATTTGTAATCATGTGCCTTTACATACTTCAACACAGGATGATTAATATTCGCCACCTGTATCAACACATGGCCCAACCCATCTTTTCGTCCGGCACGGCCACTCACCTGTTCCATCAACTGAAAGCCACGTTCATTCACACGGAAATCAGCAAAGCTTAATAAACTGTCGGCATCTAAAATGCCAACAAGATTCACATGTTCAAAATCCAGTCCTTTTACCACCATCTGCGTTCCTACCAGCACATCAATTTTGTGCTGTTCAAATTGCTGAATCAACTGATCATGTGCGGTTTTACCACTCACTGTATCATAATCCATTCGTGCAATCTTTGCTTTGGGAAATAATTCCTGCAACTGCTCTTCCACTTTTTCTGTGCCGAAATTCAGTTGCATAAAATCATGACTGGCGCAAGCTTCGCAGGTTGTAAAAGTCGGGTAAACTGTTCCGCAATAATGACATTGTAATTTGTTTTTGAACTTATGAAAGGTTAAACTCACATCACAGTAACGGCAATGCGGAATCCAGCCGCAGGCTTTACAAACCTGGTGTGGCGTATATCCCCGCCTGTTCTGAAATAAAATAACCTGCTTATTCTGCTGTAATGATTCTTCAATTGCTTTTTGTAAAGCAGGAGCAATCATTACTTTTTCTTTTGTCTGTTTGAAGAATGGTTTGGTATCGATGAGTTCAATAGTTGGTAATTCACCTTCACCATAACGTTCCATCAATTCAACCAAACCATATTTTTGCCTCTGTGTATTATAGTAACTTTCAACAGAAGGCGTTCCGCTGCCCAACAATAATTTCGCACTGGTTATGTTTGCATAATATGCTGCTGCATCTCTTGCATGATAGCGTGGTGCAGGTTGCTGCTGTTTGTAAGAACCATCATGTTCTTCATCACAAACAATTAAACCCAGATCAGCAAAGGGAAGAAACAAAGAACTTCTTGCACCCAGCACCACTTTCATTTCACCTCTTTTGATTTTGTTCCAGATTTCAATTCGTTCGTTCTGGTTGAACTTGCTGTGATAAATACCAATATATCCGCCAAAATGCTTTTGCAAACGGCGGATGATCTGGGCAGTTAATGCAATCTCAGGTAACAGGTACAATACCTGTTTTCCCTTTTTGATATACTCTTCAATGAGCTTGATGTAGAGCAACGTCTTACCGCTTCCCGTTACACCATGTAACAAACACACAGGTTTTATTTCAAAGCTTTTCCTGATTTCATCAAGGGATTGCTGCTGTGCTTCAGTTAATTCAAAATCAATGGAAATATTTCTCGGCAGGTTTTGCAAACGATCAACCGACCTTTTTTCTAAGAATAAAATATTTTTCTCTACCAACCCTTTGAGCTGTGCATCACTGGCGCCACTTTTTTTCAGTAAAGCCGTTTTGCTTACTTCCCCTTCCGTTTTCATAAGATGCAGATAGCTCAACAATAATTCCATTTGCTTGGGTGCACGGCTCCAGTTGTTCAGTAAATCACTCAACTGATCTTCATTATCATATTGCGGATTGAGTAAAACAAACGTTTCTTTCTTAGCTGAGTAGGTTTCTTTCAGTGATTCCCATACAAAACAAACACGCTTTTCAATCAATCTTTTTACCACAGGATATACATGCGATGTATCCAGGATCATCTGTACCTCCGGCAGTTTCAATTCTTTGCGGATGAGCAATGCTTCTGCAACTACATATTCATCATGATCAAGTGTAGAAAAATCTTCACCTATTTCTTCATTGAACAGGAGGATGGTTTCACTGCTCAGTTTAAAATGGGCAGGTAATGCTGCGGCCATCACTTCACCTTCAGTACACAAATAATAATTGGCGATCCATACCCACAACTGCAACTGCTGTTCATGTATGATCGGTTCAACATCCAGTACATTCAAAATTCCTTTCGGCTCAAATGCTGAAGGTTTGTTATTGTGAAGACTTTTAATGACTCCGGCATAACGTTTCTTTTTCAACTCCACTTCCACACGCACACCCACTCTTACCTGCTCCCGGAAACGTTCAGGAATACTCCATGTATAATTCCTGGGAAGAGCAAGTGGTATGATGATATCGGCGAAAAGCAAGCCCCCAGCCCCTAAAGGGGAGTTCGACTCCGCTAATTGATCAGAAAAAATATTATCAGCATTTTCAATGTTCATGAACCAATAAAATTAGGTAAGATAGCTAACACTTAGTGTGTGTATTTACTCCCCCTTCAGGGGGTTGGGGGGCTTGTTATCCAGCTTGCTTTATACTCTACCAGTTTCTTTTCCATCACTTCATACACTTTCTGTTTAAGTTGATCGGCCGTAAAACCAACAGGAGAAATTTCGTCGAGATAAACGGTTCTTAATTTGCCAGGAGTAAATGCAAAGATGCTGCTCCAGTGTAACCGCTTTACGCTATCTAAGTAAAGCATAGGTTTAACAGGTGTTTGGGTTTCAACTGCTAAACGGAAGGCTCCATCATAAAATGAAATCAAAGGTTTGTTCGT
>JANOIQ010000056.1:0-3382 GCA_031407835.1 Chitinophagaceae bacterium | reverse complement strand
CCAAACTGCGAAATTCTGGCCTATTGCTTAATGCCCAATCATTTTCATTTTCTCATACAGGCAACTGGTAACTCGTGTATTGAAATTCCAGCTTATGGTGGCAAGCCAATGCAAATACTGGCAAGAAAAATTGGCTTAACGTTAAGCAGCTATGCTAAGTATATCAATCAACAGAATAAAACCAGTGGTTCGCTGTTTCAGCAAAAAACCAAAGCAAAATGTATCTCAGCTTTTGAATCCGGTCAGACCACGAGACGTGGGCCGACCGTGTCATCTCCTTCTTATATCATCAACTGTATGCATTACATTCACCAAAATCCACTGAAAGCAAATCTTGTTCAAAAGATGGAAAACTGGCCTTATTCTTCATTTGGAATTTACTCAGGATTTAACAACAATTATATATGTAATAAAGATCTGTTGCTGAGTCTCACAGATTATGATCTTTCAAGTTTTTATACAGATAGCTACAGGATTATAGAAGATAGCGATATTCAATTCTCCTGGTAATAAATCAAATTGAAAAACCAGGACTTACTTTCAAATAGCATACTGCTAGGTCGGCCCACGCCTCGTGGTCTGACCGATTAATAATCCTTGTATTAACCGATTCAAATAGCACTCTCAGCTTCAGCATGAATTATCTCAGTTAAATCACTGATGCAGATCATGGTTTATATCCATGTTGTCGCACAACTTTAACAGGTCAATAATCCTGCAACATAAAACATAAACCCATGGGCTCTCTTACAGTTTCACATTCAGGTACAGATCACCAGGAATGGTTACAAGCAATCGACTTTTATAAAACCGAGTTTGATATCCTTCAAAAAAGGCTTGCTGAAGTTATCTCGAAAAATACTAGTCATGAAGCACTGGAAGGAGTTGAACATTTTCAGAACCAGTTTATCGTACAACGAAACAATATTGACGAACTGCGTCACAGCATAAATGAACATGTACATCAAGTAATACTTGACACTGAAAAGTATGCGGATAAAATTGAAGAAGAGCGTATGGCAGAACATGAAAAGTTGAAAGATGAATTCACCGTTTTCGAAAAAGTAGTAAAGGAATTACGGCAGGAATTCAATGAATACCTAACTAAATGTATGTAGTATCCTGATAAATCTAACCGAGCAATCGGTCAGCTGTTAAAAGACGCTGCCTTTCCAGGCGGCGTCTTGCTTTATATGCAGTTTTCTTTTGCCTGATTAAAAACCTCCTGCATCCACATCGTGGATAAAACTAATCACGCCTTTCATAAACACCTGCTGATCGTCCCACATAGCTAAATGACTTCCATTGGGGCAATAGAGATAGCGGCCTTTCTGTACCAATTTACTTTGTTCTTCCATTGCTTTTGGATCCATCGTGTCAAATTTTGCACCTATCATCAGCGTCGGCACTTTCAATTCTTTCAACCGGTTTGTTATATCCCAGTTCAGCAACCGTCCTGCAACACCAAACTCTGAAGGTCCCTGCATCATCACATAAATTTCACTGTTTACATGCTTCATGGTGCGGTTAAATCCATCCGGCCATTCTTCCAATCGGCATAAATGCTTTTTATAAAAGTTCGGAAGTAATAACTCCATATAGCGTGGATTGGCAAAATCAGCTTTTGCCTCAATGGCTCTGATTTCTTTCAGTACAGTTGAATCCATATCTTTTGCCAGCACTTCATTCGCATACTTTCCATATGCAGGAATACTTGCCATCATATTGGCAACGATCAATCCCTTTAAATTTTGCTGGTACTTCAATGCATATTCCATTGCCAGAATACCGCCCCATGAATTTCCCAATACATAAAAGTTACTGCTATCGGCATGAATAGCTTTACGCACCTGTTCCACTTCTTCAACAAAACGGGCTGTTGTCCAGAGGCTGCTGTCTTTTGGCTGATCACTGTAATAAGAACCCAGCTGATCGTATTCATAAAACTCAAACCCTTCCTTCGGGAAAAAACTTTCAAAACATTCCATGTACTCATGTGTCATTGCCGGACCACCATGGAGTAATAATATTTTAATGCGTGGATTATTCCCAAAACGTTTTGTCCATACGTTAAATTCACCAACAGCAGTTTGAATGGGAATCATTTTTATACCGGCCGATTGTACACCTGTATCACCATAGTTGAAGTATTCAGCAACAGTTGGCGACGTTGATTTTTCTTTACAGGAAAAGAAAAAAAGAAGGAATGAAGAAAGAAGAAATGAACGCATATAGTTTGGTTTAAGCTAACAGTCCATTTATACCCGTCAGACGTGGGCGTCAGACGGGGTGTAAATACATCATACTTCACTTTACCCTACTCTCACTCTTGGATCTACCACAGCATATAACAAATCGGCCAGCATATTGATCAGTACAAAAATGAACGCACTGATCAACACACTTCCCATTACAACGGGGTAATCTAATTTTTCCAATGCTTCAACAGTAATTTTGCCAATTCCCTTCCAGCCAAAAATGTATTCCACAAAAAAAGCACCGGCCAGTAATTCGGCAAACCATCCTGTTACAGCAGTAATAACCGGATTCAGCGCATTACGCAATGCATGTTTCCAAATCACCACTCTCCTGCTCAATCCTTTTGCATAAGCTGTACGAACATAATCCTGATTCAGTACATCCAGCATGGAACTTCTCGTTAGCTGCGTAATAATAGCCAATGGACGAATGCCCAATGTCAAGGCAGGAAGCAGCAGGTTCTGCAATGTATAATATCGTTTTCCTGTTTCTACATCAATATCAAACCAGCTGCCGGTCATATTCAATCCGGTATAATTGCTTAATACAAATCCAAACAGGTAAGCAATTACTATTCCCATGAAAAAAGAGGGTGCTGAAATGCCAATGATGCTGCTGAATACAGCAGTTGTATCCATCCAGGTATCTTTTTTAACTGCTGCAATTACACCCAAAAAAACACCCAGCACTGTTGCAAGGATCATTGCAGCAACAGCAAGTAAAATGGTGCCGGGCAGTGCTTCCATCAGCAATTCTCCTACTTCCTTTTTTGTTTGATAACTGCGGCGCAGGTAAGGAAGCTTGATAGCGAAGTTTTTTTCTCCTCCAATAAACAATCCCTGTAATTTTTTCTTTTCGATTTCTTCTTTGCTGTGAATTGCAATGGGTGATACATCATTTACATATAATAAAAACTGTTTCCATTTTGGCTGATCGAGGTACAATTCTTTTTTGATATTAGCGATGGTAGCACTGTCGCCTGTTTGCCCCATCACCAGTCTTGCAGGGTCACCAAATCCCTGGAACATCCAGAACACAACTGTAACAACTCCTGCCAAAACAAGAATGCCGTATAAGAATTTTTTAAGAATATATCTGCCCAATATAGAATTGATTGAATTGA
>JANOIQ010000053.1:0-5015 GCA_031407835.1 Chitinophagaceae bacterium | reverse complement strand
AGCAAAGCTTCCATGAAGCGTTCAAAGCCTTCTTATCTCTACAGCATTATCGGCGTAGCATTGGTGTTATTCATCCTCGGTGTGTTGGGATGGATTTTTTTAAATTTCCAGAAAGTAGGTAATACCCTGCGTGAAAACATTCAGTTTCATGCATGGCTCAGCACTACCAATAAAAACTCGATTGACAGTTTAACCAGTTATGTGTCGGCACAGCCTTATGTAAAATCTTCTGCTTATGTAAACAAGGAAATGGCGAAAGAGATTTACAATAAAGATGGCAATGAAAGCTGGGATAAGATATTAACTGATAATCCCCTGCCGGAAAGTATTGACTTCTTTGCCAAGGCTGAGTATGTAAGAAAAGACAGCCTGGATAAAATTACTGCTGATTTAATGAGCAAATATCCCGGTGTGATCAGTGAAGTGCAGTATCCCAAAGATCTTGTTGTTACACTCAACGAACGTTCACAGAAAATAGGACTTGTGCTGCTGATTGTTGCTGTTTTGCTCAGTGCCATAGTCATTGTTTCAATTGATACAACCATTCGATTGGCCATGTTCAGCAACCGTTTCCTCATAAAAACCATGCAGATGGTTGGTGCAACGAGGGGCTTTATTGCAAAACCCATGAACATCCGGGCGGTAATCAACGGACTCATCAGTTCAGGAATTGCCATTGCAGCTATTTGGTTAATCATTGTATGGGCCGAAAGTTATATCCCTGACATGAAAGCCCTGCGTGATCCGAAACTGTATCTCATTCTTTTTGGTTCAATCATTCTCATTGGTGTGGGCATTTCTTTATTCAGCACCCACCGAAGTGTAATGAAGTATCTGAGAATGAAACTGGATGAATTATATTAGCCGATTGTCATAAGCCCGTAGCTGGTAGTAAAAAAGTCAGCTAACGACTAAAGACTCTCGGCTATCGGCTAACTTCCTTATCTTGCAGCCCTCAAATTAAGACTATGAGCCAAAAGAAAATAGCAACGATTTTTAACAAAGAAAACTATATGTGGATGGCCATTGGTGCAGCCGTGATCATTCTTGGATTTTTGCTGATGATTGGTGGCAAAAGTGCTGATCCCAATGTGTTTAATAAAGACGAAGTGTACAGCTTCCGCCGAATTACACTGGCACCGATCCTGATCATTGCCGGACTTGTGATGGAGATTTATGCCATCATGAAAAAACCAAAAGATTAAGCAGCATAATTTGAAAATGAGCCGATTTGAAAATTTGAAGATGAGTGTCAGATTTTCAAGTCGGCTTTTTCATTTTCAAATCAACAAATTTTCAAATTTTCAAATTGCGTTTTCATGAATACGTTTGAATCCATCATCATTGCCATTGTAGAAGGATTAACTGAGTACCTGCCCATTTCATCTACCGGGCACATGATTATTGCAGAGCGACTGATGAATGTACCTTCCGACAACTTTACCAAACTCTTTACCGTTGCCATACAGCTGGGTGCTATTTTAAGTGTGGTGGTTTTATACTGGAAAAAATTCATCGACATTAAAAGCTGGCAGTTTTATGCCAAACTTCTTGTTGCCGTAATACCGGCCCTCGTGCTTGGTAAATTATTCAGCGATAAAATTGATGAGCTGCTGGAAAGTCCACTAACCGTTTCTGTTACCATGTTAGTTGGAGGTATTGTTTTGCTGTTCATTGACAATGTATTTAAAGAGCATACCATTAAAGAAGAAAAAGAAATTTCATTTGGCAAAGCTTTCATCATTGGTTTGTGGCAATGTGTTGCCATGATTCCTGGTGTAAGCCGCAGCGCAGCCAGTATCATTGGTGGTATGCAACAGAAATTAACCCGTTCCTTAGCTGCTGAGTTTTCATTTTTTTTGGCGGTGCCAACAATGGCCGCTGCAACCGGTTATTCATTATTCCTGAAAGACTGGACAGAAAACGGAGTTGAGCAAAAGGGTTATGAAATCATTCTTTCAAACACACAAAACACAACAGCATTTATTATTGGCAATGTAGTTGCATTCATTGTTGCCATGCTGGCCATTAAATTTTTTATTGGTTTTTTACAAAAGCATGGCTTTCGCCTGTTTGGATGGTACCGGATTATTGCGGGGATCATTTTACTCATAATGATTATGTCGGGATACCTGAAATAAACAAATTCAGTTTAATATCCTATTTTCATACAGTCTACCTGTGCTGAAACAACCTGTTTCACAATAAACCATCATTATGCAGACTGCTTCAAAAAAAATTATTAACGGCTGGGCCATGTACGATTGGGCTAACAGCGTTTATAACCTGGTGATTACAACTACTTTTTTCCCTGCATATTACGCTGCGGTAACAGGTATCAAAAATTTTCCCGATGGTATTACTTTCCTCGGAAGGAAGTTTGTAAATACAGAGCTGAAAGATTATGTATTAGCCTTTGGCTTTTTACTCATTGCGGTACTATCGCCGATTCTTTCTTCCATTGCAGACTATAAAGGCAATAAGAAAAACTTCATGCGTTTCTTTTGTTACATGGGTGCATTGAGTTGCTCAATGATGTTTTTCTTTGATAAAAATAATGTTACGTTTGGTTTACTGTGTTTCATGTTTGCAGGGATTGGTTTTTATGGTTCCCAGGTGTTTTATAATTCTTACCTGCCGGAAATTGCTTCGGAAAAAGATATGGACCGCATCAGTGCCAAAGGCTTTACGATGGGTTATATTGGCAGTGTGCTATTGCAAATAATTGGCTTTGTATTGGTGATGCTGATGCCCGATAATCCATTGCCACTAAAAATTACTTTTCTGCTGGTTGGTGTGTGGTGGATTGCTTTTGCACAAATTCCTTTTAACCGGTTACCAAACAGAAGCAGCAAAACAGAACGAAAAACAAAGAAGCATGGTTTAATGAATGGCTTTCATGAATTAAGGCAGGTATGGAAACAATTGAATCATATGCCTGTACTGAAACGCTTTCTTACTGCCTTTTTCTTTTACAGCATGGGCGTACAAACCGTGTTGCTTGTCGCCATTGATTTTGGCATTAAGATCCTGCATCTTGAAAATGTAAAACTCATCATCACTGCTGTACTGTTACAGGTAGTTGCTATTATTGGTGCATTGCTAATGTCGAAGTTATCATCCATGTTTGGGAATATACGTGTGCTTATTTTTACGGTACTGCTATGGATCTGTGCCTGTATCGGCGGCTATTTTATTCAAACAGAAATGCATTTTTATATTATTGCATCCTTTGTTGGTTTGGTAATGGGCGGCATACAGGCATTGAGCCGTGCAACTTATGCCAAGCTGATGCCCGAAACAAAAGATACCGCTTCGTTCTTCAGCTTTTATGATGTAACAGAAAAACTGGCCATTGTAATTGGATTATTCAGCTTTGGGTTTATTGAAGGTTTTACCGGCAGCATGCGGAATTCTATTTTAGCATTAGTTATTTTCTTTGTACTTGGTTTAGTTGCGCTGTTATTCACTTCTGCAAAATATAAACCTGTAAAAACAACTGCATAAATGAAACTCTATTCCGTTAATACAGGATATTTCAAATTAGATGGTGGTGCCATGTTTGGAGTTGTACCAAAAGTGATGTGGAATAAATTGAATCCTGCTGATGAAAACAATCTCTGCAGCTGGGCTATGCGTTCCTTACTCATTGAAGATAGCAACAGGTTAATCCTGATTGATAATGGCATGGGCGATAAACAGGATGAAAAATTCATGAGCCATTATCATCTGCATGGCGATGATACACTCGATAAATCATTAGCCAAACATGGTTTCAGCAAAGATGATATTACCGATGTTTTTTTAACGCATCTGCATTTTGATCATTGCGGAGGCTCTGTTAAACGGAACGGAGACAAACTTGTTTCTGCATTTAAAAATGCAACCTTCTGGAGCAATGAACATCACTGGCAGTGGGCCACAGAACCAAACGACCGGGAGAAAGCTTCTTTCCTGAAAGAAAATATATTGCCCATAAAGGAAAGCGGACAGTTGAAATTTGTTGTACCCGGTGAACGGAAATTTCATCAGCTTCCTTCTTCTTCTTTTTTAGAAAACATCTCTATCAGATTTGTTGATGGACATACAGAAAGCATGATGCTGCCTCAGATTACTTATAAACACAAAACCATTGTGTACATGGCCGATCTGTTGCCGGCAGCTGCACATATTCCCATTCCTTATGTGATGGCTTATGATACAAGACCCTTACTTACGATGAATGAAAAGAAATTGTTTTTAGAGGAAGCAGCAGAAAAAGATTTCGTTTTGTTCTTTGAACATGATCCAAAGATTGAATGCTGTACACTGCAACAAACAGAAAAAGGAATCAGGATGAAGGAAGGTTTTGAACTGAGTAACCTTGGTTAATTTATCTTTTGCTGATGAGGCCGTTTAACTTAAACCGGGTATTCCGGTAACCCATCATATCAACCTTTACACTGCCTACTGAAATGGGGCTTTCAATCCGCACAGGAATTTTATTGGCATCATCACTTACCCACACAGTCATTTTTTCTCCTCCTTTAAAAATGGTTCCTTCAATTAAAAGAGGCTTGAATTTTATTGCATTAAACTTGCCGTACTTCGTTTTAATTTTCTCCTTTCCCAGGTAACGGATGTAGAGATTGTAGGTTTTATCATCAATAAACATGCTGAAAGGAATTTTATCGCCGGGTTGATATTTATTAAAGTCAATGTTCCTTGCATAATAAATTGAACTCAATACATCCTGTACACAATCAGGTACTTTAAAAGTGCCTCCCTGTGAGGTGGCAGTGTTTGCTGCCTGGTTAAATGTTACCGTTTCAAATTTTTTAAAATCACCTTCAAGGATGTTCCGTACAAATTTGTAAGGCTGCAATGTTGTGGTGTCAATATAGCTTTCGTATTTGTCTCTTACTTTAAAGAAACCATCAAAGAAGGGAATGGTTTTTCCTTCACCAACAATATGATAGGCAGGTTTGCCATTATAGCGTTCCAGGTTTACATTAAAATTTGCTTCCCCTCCAAAT
>JANOIQ010000050.1:0-1997 GCA_031407835.1 Chitinophagaceae bacterium | reverse complement strand
GGAATAGATTATCCCAGCTATTCCAAGGATAGATAAAATAATTCCCAGTACTCTTTTTTCCATACTTTTTTATACAAGGTAAGCTGATTACACGGGGAAAGACCTGTTGCTACCGTGAATGTGTGAATGATGTAAAAGTGGAAGGGAATTGTGTAAGAAAGTTAAAAGTACTCCATTTAAAAGAATAATTACTGACGGTTTTTTATCACTTTTTCTTTAGCTCACAAAACTCTGCCACCGCTTCCATAACCATTTTATTTCTATCACCCAGGAAAATTGCTTTTTTAAAATCATTGCAAATTATCGCCAATTCATTTTCTGGAATGTCGAGGTTGTCTTTAGATGCCATTACGGTTACGCCGTTATTTTTTGATAAGAGCCGACTGCTTCCAAATTGATGTTTCCTTATTCTCGCAAAGGCTCTATTTGTTAAGGCTTCTTCCATATATGGCTCGTATAGCAAAGCTTTATCAAAATCTAAAATTGCTTCATCAAATTTGAAGTTGTTTAGTCTAAGAGTCCCTCTTGAAAAGTATGCTTTGGCATAAGTACTATCAAGTTCAATAACTTTTGAATAGTTTTTAATAGCAGCTTTATTATCTCCCTCTTTGTAACTATTGTGCCCCTTCTTCATGATTTGATTAATTTTTTCAAGCCGTTGGTCAGGAATCGTTTTCCCATTTCTTGTTAATTCCACTGCGTAAATTTTACCTGTAGAATAATAAATAGTTGTTTCACCCTCCATCGTTCCTGTTCTGAAAGTGCTTCTCTGTTTTACCTGGCCGTTTGGGAAATAGGTTTCCCAAACACCATCTTCTTTACCCGAAACAAACTCACCTTTTTGTTTAATTGAACCGTCTTCATAATACTCTTTTTCAAGCCCGTTTTCAATGCCATTGGAATAAAATCTTTCCATAACTGGCTGAGCTGTCTGATAATACATTGTCCGGAGACCTTCTAGCTTGCCGTTTTGAAGAATTCCTTCTCCTTGTTTTTTACCACTATAATAATAATCAATGAACTTGCCTGTATATAGACTACCTCTATAAAACCAAGCGCCATTTTTTCTTTCCATTTGTTTTGAAGAAGGTATTTGTTTTATATCCTCTGATCTTTTACGATATTCTTTTGTGAAAATGTAAATCACACCATCAAATTTTTCAAAGCCTAAAAGCTTTAATGTGTCTTTGTTTTTAATAACAGTTAAATCTGCTATATCTGTTTCAAGAACATCATCGCCTTCCTCTGGGTCTTCCTTTACAACAATTGAATCAATAATGTACAAAATATTTTCTGCCGGAACCTGAGCAAATAAATGAGAGTTTAAAAGGAGGAAAGAGATGAAAAGAAAGAGTAGCTTTTTCATATGCTATTATTTATAGAGAAGGATTGGTTGTTAAAGATACAGACGGCAACCATGAGCAAAGTAAAATTTTATCTTTTTCTGTTTCCTCTCAACAAGTTTCCCCAATCCCCTAATTTTATATCCTCACATTACAACCATGAGTCCACAGATCAATTCCAAACTTCCTAACGTAGGCACCACCATCTTCACGGTGATGAGTGCATTGGCAACAGAACACAAAGCAGTTAATCTCGGTCAGGGTTTTCCTGATTACCCTATGAGCGAAGAGCTTACAGCCAAAGTATATGAAGCCATGAAGCAGGGACATAATCAATATGCACCCATGCCCGGCCTGATTAGTCTGCGTGAATCAATTGCAGAGAAAGTGCAGCACCTGTATCATACATCCATCAACCCTGAAACAGAAATTACCATTACTCCCGGCGGTACTTATGCTATTTATTCAGCATTAACAACTATTGTACGCCCCGGTGATGAAGTGATTCTTTTTGAACCGGCATACGACAGTTATATTCCCAATATTGAAATCAACGGAGGGGTTGCCATTCCTTTACCATTAACTTATCCTGAGAATAAATCCGATAGCTATCGGATCGACTGGGATTTAGTCCGCTCTTCCATCACTCCAAAA
>JANOIQ010000049.1:0-2838 GCA_031407835.1 Chitinophagaceae bacterium | reverse complement strand
AAATATCCGGCTTGTAAATCATGGCCAACAAGTTTTTCTGATCATTGACAACAGCATTTATAATGGCAAATCTTCTTCGTATTATCTTCAATAAGTTTTTAGAAACGGGGTCCCAGATTTTTACAGAAGAATCCCATGATGACGAGATCAACGATTGTTGCTTTGATGAAAAACTAAAGCTACTCAGGAATTCGAGATGCATTTCAAAGCTGGAGATGACTTCAGCTTTATTGATATCCATAAACTTGGCAAAGCCTTCCCCGTCACCAATCACCATCCTGTTTCGATCAAAGATGGCCGCATTTACATTCTGCGTTTGTCCGGCAAAAGATTGTGTAAGCAGGCTGGTATCGCCGAGAATTTTATATTCTCTGATCACATTATCCGCCAGTACGAAATAATATTTTTTCAGCAGATCATTCACAGCAATTGGTCCTTCAACATTTTTAATGTTACGACTGTCAAACGATGGAACAAAAATTTGTACCGATTCACCTCTTTCTGTATTAAAGTTATAAGCACCATAATCATCCTGAACAATAAAGTGTCTGCCCGAATCAACAAAATCTATCTGTTCAATGCCGTATTCAAATTGATCAAAGGAGTACATCAGTCCCTCGTTCACATTAAAAAGAAGTAATGAACTGTCTTGCATAGCTACCAAGAGATTCCCATCATAATTTGATTCACGGAACATTAACGGCTTTTGATACATACTGTCAATAGTCATCGTGCTGATTATTTTCAAACTGTCATAACTCAACTGATGAATGTATGCACGCTGCCCATCAAAACGGGTTGCATACAAGGTATCACTGAACTCTGAAAAATAAGCTCCGGTATTACCTGGGATCAGTAACGATTTTTCTGACTTCAGATTTTTATCCAGCACATTGTACACAACGTTATCCTGCTTTTTTCTTTCAACCAGCACCTGGCGATCATGATTGATAAAGCTGAATATTCGAATGGAATCTTCTGCTTCATAAGTGCTCAGCAGTGTTCCTGATGCAGACTCCCATAGCTGCAATTTGTTTGCATGTGCAGTGAGCAACAAATGACCATTGGATGAATACATTGCTCCATCAAAAATTCCGGCAATCATAACTTCTGCCTTACCTGTTTTTAAATTAAAGATGAAACTGGAATCAATACTCCCATTAATAAACACCTGCCTGCCTGTTGGACTTATCTTCATCAATGATGAACCATCGGGAATGGCGATGTCGTGCACAAGTTTCCCTGTCCGGATATCCCAAACCTTTGTATTGATGTCGTTAAACGATTTTGATAACAGGTATTTCCCATCAGCAGTTACACGGATATCTGTTACACCCTGTGGGTGACCAATGGGTAATACCAGTCTTGGGTTTTGTGAAAATGCCTGTTGCAGGAAAAGAAAACAAAGCAGGTACAGCACAACGGATTTCATACTGTAAGATAAGTATCAATTCAAAGACAGAGACATACCAATTCTGCGGTAATTTATTTCTTCATCCCTTCCAGCTCTTTCTGCAAGCGAAACATTTCATCTCTTAACCTTGCTGCTTCCATAAAATCAAGATCTCGTGCAGCTTTTTCCATTTGCTTTTTGGTTTGTGCAATGGCTTTCTCCATCTGCGGAATGGTTTGATACACTTCCTGTTCTTCAGCCGCTGCACTAACCAGTTCGCCATCGGGAGCCATGGCATATGGTTTGGATGTATCGTATCCTTTGATGTCAAGAACAGAAGTTTGCTGCATCACCTGTTCAATGCTCTTGATAATTGTTTTGGGTGTAATGCCGTGTTTGATATTAAACTCTACCTGCTTTTCTCTTCTTCTGTTGGTTTCTTCAATGGTGCGGCGCATACTTTCTGTTATCTTGTCCGCATAGAAAATAACAAGACCATCTACATTTCTTGCAGCACGACCGGCTGTTTGCGTTAAACTTTTTTCATTGCGGAGGAAACCTTCTTTGTCTGCATCAAGAATTGCAACCAGAGAAACTTCTGGCAGATCCAATCCTTCACGCAATAAGTTTACACCAACCAATACATCAATTGTTCCTAAACGTAACTGACGAAGAATTTCAATGCGCTCCAGTGTATCCACTTCGCTGTGAATGTATTTTGATTTGATGTTGATGCGAGCTAAATATTTATCCATCTCCTCTGCCATTCGTTTGGTGAGTGTTGTTACCAATACACGATCACCTTTCTTAATACGTTTATCAATTTCATCAAGCAGGTCATCAATCTGGTTTACGCTTGGACGGATTTCAATCGGTGGATCTAATAATCCTGTTGGCCTTACCACCTGTTCAACCAATACGCCACCCGTTTTTTCCATTTCATAATCATCGGGTGTTGCACTTACAAATACTACCTGGTTAATTAAACTTTCAAACTCATGAAAGTTTTGCGGACGGTTATCCAGTGCACTCGGCAAACGGAAACCATAATCAACCAAAATGAGTTTCCTGCTTCGGTCGCCGCCATACATTCCACTCACCTGCGGAATGGTTTGATGACTTTCATCAACCATCATTAAATAATCTTTCGGAAAATAATCGAGCAGGCAATAAGGTCTTGTGCCGGGATGCCTGCGATCGAAAAACCGTGAATAGTTTTCAATTCCATTGCAGTAACCCAGCTCACGGATCATTTCTAAATCATAATCGGTTCGTTCCTTCAAACGCTGTGCTTCAATATATTTTCCAACACTTTTAAAATACTCTGCCTGTGCTGCTGCTTCATCCTGAATTTCATAAATGATTTCCTGCATCTTATCTTTTGGTGCAATGTATAAGTTGGCAGGAAAGATGGCAGCGTTCTCCACTTTTGAAATGCGTTTGCC
>JANOIQ010000017.1:0-2288 GCA_031407835.1 Chitinophagaceae bacterium | reverse complement strand
TATGACCAAAATGTTATTTGCAGCTGCAGGGGTTGGTTTTGCTTTGATTAAAGTTTCTGTATTTGCAACCATTGCATTGGTAACTAAAAGTAAAAATGAACACCTGAGTTTAATGAATTTCCTGGAATCATTTTTTATGGTGGGCATTCTTGCAGGCTATTTCCTTTTTGGTTCTTTTGTTGACAATGACAATCCAAAATCAACAGGTTGGTTTAATGCTTATTATATTTTAGGAGGTCTTGCTATCATGGCCTTTCTGTTGCTGCTCTCAACCAAGCTGGATGAATCAGCAATTAAAGCTGCAGAGAAAACAAAAACAGCAGGCGATGATTTTGTAGAAATGCTGAAGCTTATTCTCCTGCCACTTGTACTGGTGTTTATTTTCAGTGCATTCTTTTATGTGGTAATAGAACAGAGCATCATGAGCTGGTTGCCTACATTTAATAAGGATGTATTAAAACTCTCTACCAGTTTGAGTATACAGATGGCAAGTATTTTATCAGCCTCCATTGCGTTAGGCCGATTTTTAGCAGGACTTGTTTTGAGGAAAATGGATTGGTTAATTGTACTGGTTGCTTGTTTGCTGGCTGCTACTGCACTGGTAATACTAACAGTTCCTTTAACACAAAATATTACCGGCATTGCTGTTAACAGTTTGGCAGATGTGCCATTGGTTGCTTTCCTGTTTCCCCTGATTGGTTTATTTCTTGCACCCATTTATCCTGCCATCAATTCTGTTATACTAAGCAATCTTCCAGCACATAAACATGGATCAATGTCGGGATTAATTGTTGTGTTTTCAGCATTAGGAGGAACAACCGGCTCTATCATTACTGGTCATGTATTTGATGCCTATGGTGGACAAACAGCCTTTTACTTTTCATTAATACCAATCAGCATACTGATTGTCCTGTTGTTTATTTTTAAACGGTTACAACCAAAAGAAGGAGTTGTACAAATAAAAATTTCAGGAGGGCATTAATTGTGGAGCAAAATCAACTATTTGAATTGAGCCCTCTTTTCGAGGATGTGCAGATGAACTCCATTTTTCCTGATGGAAAAACATTTGTTGATTGTGTGCCAAAGCAATCACCCAAAGTAATCCTTCAACTGTATACGCAGGAAAAAAAAACAGCAGGCTTCAGTTTGCATGAGTTTGTAACAGCACATTTTGATTTGCCGCATGTATTTGCAGGTGATTACCATACCGACCCCGCACAAAATGTAAAAGAACATATCCAGGAATTATGGACAGTTCTTACAAGAAATCCAGATGAGAAAAAGGGATCTTTAATTCCATTACCCAATCCATATATCGTTCCGGGAGGGCGCTTTGGTGAAGTGTATTACTGGGATAGTTATTTTACTATGCTGGGATTAGAAGCATCGGGTATGCACGACATGATTGAAAACATGGTGAACAATTTTTCACATCTCATTCAAACAATCGGCTTTATTCCAAATGGTAACCGCACCTATTATCTGGGTCGTTCACAACCTCCTTTTTATTCACTGATGATTCAGTTGATGGCTGCTATCAAGGGAAAAGATGTTATGAGCATATACCTGCAACCGCTGGAAAGTGAATATCATTTCTGGATGAAGGGAGCAGATGCACTGAATAAGAGTAATAACGCAATTCATCATGTTGTAAGAATGAAAGATGGTGAATTGCTCAACCGCTATTGGGATTATAAAGATACTGCCCGCCCGGAATCATACAGGGAAGATGTAGAGCTTTCGCATAGTACAACCCAGGATCCCCAAACATTATATCGTCATTTACGTGCTGGCGCAGAATCAGGATGGGATTATAGCTGCAGATGGTTTAAAGATGAAAAATCTTTTTCAACCATTCATACAACAGAAATTATTCCTGTTGATTTGAATTGTTTGATATTTCACCTGGAACAAACCATTGCTGAAGTTTATCATGTTGGTGGAATGGCAGATAAAGCAGAAGAATACCGGTTATTGGCAGAGAAGCGGAAAGCAGCGATTCAGAAATATTGCTGGAACAATGCTTTAGGTTTTTATACCGATTATGATTTTACATCCAGCGAAACAAAGCAGGTAAAAACATTGGCAGGAGCAGCGCCTTTATTTTTTCAGATTGCATCTCAGCAACAGGCTGATGCAACTGCGGCAGTTATTGAAAAGGAATTTTTAAAAGATGGAGGAGTCATTACAACATTACAAACAACGGGTCAGCAGTGGGATGCACCAAACGGGTGGGCTCCCCTGCAATGGATGACGATAGTTGGGTTGGAAAATTATGGTCATCATGC
>JANOIQ010000013.1:0-4261 GCA_031407835.1 Chitinophagaceae bacterium | reverse complement strand
CAAATATGTGAAAACCATCAGGGCTGCAGAATCGTATTCGTTTCCCCTTTTTGATGATGTAATTTAGACAGTTGGCTTTTTAATGTAAACAAAACCAACCCCTACTCCAATTCTTATGAAGAAGTATTGTCTTCATATCTGTATAACTATTCTCCAATTTTTATGGTTCAGTCATGCGTATGCTCAGGCGAATGTGCTTGTTGGAAAAAGTTTTGTGAATATAACCAGGCCAGCCGGCGGAACTGTTGTACCGGGTGACGAACTGGAAATACGTTTATCTTTTTTTGTGTATACAGGAGCAAGCAATTATATCTATCGTGTAAGGTATAATGATACAATTCCAACGAATCTTACCTATGTTAATAATTCATTGAAATTGCTGACCAATGAAGGGAAGGTATATAAATCATTTACTGATGCTGCGGGTGATGACAATGCAATGTATAACGCAGCAAACAAAATAATCCGTTTTAATTTAGGAAGAGATACAACAAGAAATGGATATATTCTGCAGGAAACGTAAGCAGTACAATCATCATTCCATGGTTTCAGTATTTGCAAAGGGCTACCCATATTTTACAGGTAACATCATCATCCGGTATTATCAATAAAGTACTGCAGAAAATGTAAGCAGGCGGTTTCATTTTTTCATATTAAACAAATAACGTAAAATACACAGGTAGTTTTACGAGTATATTCCGGAAAAAAATACAAAAAGATTAAGGGTTAACGCTTATTGTATGTACATGAAAAAATGAGTTACTTGCATGTTATTATCCTGTATTATGAAAGCCACAAAACCACCAAGTATCCAATACGCTTTTGTAAAAAGTAAGAAGCAATATTTTCTTGCACTTTTACTTTTCTTATTCAGCGCTTCATCATTGAATGCACAAACCTTTTTTGGAACAGCAAGTACTCCAATATTAGAACCGGGAGCACAGGCGGGCCCTACTGTTGCGGTACTACCTCCCGGAACAATTCTTGCACCAATGCTCACAGGGGATCTGGTGATTATTTATGCTCATTACAGAGGAACGGGTGTAACGCTGGCTATGAGTGCAACTGGTGGGCAGACATGGAATGCAGGTGCTACAACTTCAGGTTCCAATCAAAGTTATTTTATATCATGGTGCCGTTATAATGGTACATGGGCTGCCAATCCTTCAGTTACAATTGGTGCAGGCACAAATGGGTTATCAGTGATAATGTATGTATATCGTCCTTCATCTGCAAGCAATTTGTGGGGTGTACATATTGCTCAAACAGCGTCGGGAACTGATAATGCAAACCCAAGTCCAATTCCAGGAGTAACAACTACATTACCAAATACCGTAACTATGGCATTTTGGTGTAATGCCTCAACCAGTACCTGGGGTACATTATCAGGTGGTGGTAGTGGATGGAGTAAAACTGGATTAGCTGCTCAAAAAAGGAATACTACATCTGGTCAGTCTCATACAGCAGCCTATAATATTCGTACAACTGCCGGTGCTACCGGTAATACAGGGCAAATAATGAGCGTGGCAACTAATACTCCTCGTGCTATTATGAGCTGGTACGAATTATCCAATGATAATTGCAGCAATGCTATCAATTTAACTCCCGGAGCTTCCTGTACAAATATTGTGGGTTCATTAAATGGAGCCACGATCAGCACACCAGTGCCTGCAGGATGTGCAGTTGATAATTTATATGATGTGTGGTATAGTTTTACAGCAACAAGTTCAAGTCATACAGTTAGCCTTTCAGGTCTTCAGGGGAATTTTAACAGGAAACAGATTATTGTTTACCAGGGCACCTGTTTAGGGTTATCGGTTGTTACCTGTTCAGCTGTAAGTGTAGGTACAGGTAATTTTTCTTTAGCCTTTACTGATTACTCTCCAGGCACAACTTATTATGTAAGAGTTATTTATCCGAATACAGTTTTAACGCCAATAACAGACAACGGCAACTTTAATATTTGTGTTACTACTACAACTGTTTCACTTACCGCAAGAGTACAAACCGGAAAAAGTTATACCAATATTACAAGGCCAAATGGTGGAGTTGTCCAAATTGGTGACGTTCTTGAATTCAGGAATGTAATTGCTGTTGGTGACTGGTCAGCCTCAGGTACTATTTATAATACTACT
The DNA here is from genome assembly GCA_031407835.1 of Chitinophagaceae bacterium. Classification (GTDB taxonomy): domain Bacteria; phylum Bacteroidota; class Bacteroidia; order Chitinophagales; family Chitinophagaceae; genus Lacibacter. The sequence continues at coordinate 2,126 of JANOIQ010000013.1, read as the reverse complement.
TTTCATGATACCATACCTGCCGGGCTTTCCTATATAGCTAACTCAATCCGTTTTGCTACTAACGAAGGGATGTCTTACCAATCTGGTATAACCGGTTTGGTTAATTTAACTGATGCATCGGGCGATGATGAAGCTGTTTATAGCGGCGGTATTATGAGGGTGAATGTGGGAAGTTTAACGAGAGACGGTGGTGCCAGTATGGCAAACAGGCAATTGGTTTACCAGGGTTCGCCAGCAGTTACTCCTATCACCTATGCTTCTGCAGGTGGAGGAAAAATACATCAAAGAGGAAGACCAAACCAGTTTGGAAGTTTCTGCCTCATTGTTGTGAAATATCAGGTTACAGTAACAGCAGCAACCGCTTCAACCTTTACAACAAGTAACGGAGCCTTTCGGTATAAAACTACTACCAGCAGTACAGATGATGTTGGATTTCCACAAACAATTGCAGCCTTCCCGAGATACTCAGTTTATGTATCAGAAGAAAATACATTGTGTCAAACATCAGTTGGTATCAATGCTTATTCCAATGGTAATTTTGGAAGTGGAACAACAAGGCACGACAGTACACAGTTAACATTGGCACCCGGTTATGTATGGGCGCCTTTTTCAACAGGTAATCCCGGTGATGGATTGTTTGCAGTTGTGAATAATACAAGTGCTGATCTCAGTACCAATAAATATGTAGCAGTTGAAGATCCTATAAGACGTGTATTTAGTGTGTGGGATATTATTGGCGATCATACCAATGCAGTAAACCAGGATTCAGGAAACTTTGCAGTGCCTTACGGAACCAATGGTGGATACATGGCTGTAGTTAATGCAGCGTATGGCATCAACACGGCCGTGCAACGGAATATTACCGGTTTGTGTGGCGATACGTATTATGAATTCTCCGCATGGTTTAAAAATATTTGCGCTGCCTGCAGCAGTGATTCAACCGGAAGAACGTTTACATCAGGTGCATTATTTAAACCTGGTCCAAAAACATTGAACGATAGTGCCGGTGTCAGCCCCGATGTTACGTATACAATTGATGGCGTTGATTATTATACCAGTGGAAGTATTACCTACGACAGGCGCTGGGTAAAAAAAGGATTTCTATTCAAAACAGGTCCTGCACAAACAAGTGTAAATCTTACGATCAGGAATAATGCTCCTGGTGGTGGTGGTAACGACTGGGCCTTTGATGATGTTGGTTTGGCAACCTGTTTGCCTTCTTTAACAATGCGTCCAAGTAACACACCTTCTTATTGTACAAATGGACAAATTGATATGAGTGTTATTGTAAATACGTATTACAATAACTATGGATTGTATCAATGGGAAAGAAGTACAGATGGAGGTTCTACCTGGGGTGCAGCTCCTGAACTTCCTGGTGTTCAATCGTATACTTACACATTTAATGGTACCAGCTATCTTGATACGGTTGCCTACCCTCCGATTATAGCAACTGCTATGACGAATGGATATAAATACAGGATTAAAACGGCAACATCTCTTACAAACCTTTCATCAAGCAGCTGTTCGGTATACAATACTGTTGATGTAATTACAATCACCGTTAATTCAGGTTGCACCGTGTTGCCTGTTGAGCTGCTGCAATTCAATGCACAGTTAAAGAATGGTTATACAGAACTGAAATGGCAATCGAAGCTGGAACAGGACCTGCAGAAATATGAAGTTGAAAGAAGTGCTGACGGCAAAAATTTTGTAAAAATCGGAACGGTTACAGCAAAAGGCGGCAACGATGCACAGAGCTATACGTTTACTGATACAAACCCGGTTACAGGAAAAGTGTATTACAGGCTGCAATTGGTTTCAGCACAAAACACGAAATACAGCAATATACTTTCTGTAACAGGCGATCTCAGTAACCGCTTTGAATTAACCAACCTGGTAAATCCGTTTAATGCAAAAATCAGTTTCCAGATTACTGTTCCTCAAAGTGAAGTGATTGAAGTGAACCTGCTGGATGCTGCCGGGAAAATGATTTATCAAACAAAAATGAATGTCAATAAAGGAATCAATGCAATGAATTTTGAAACTCCATCCAATATCCAGAAAGGGAACTATCTCCTTCGGGTTGTATCGAAAGAAGGGGTTGTAAATAAAGTAATCCAAAA
>JANOIQ010000569.1:0-3747 GCA_031407835.1 Chitinophagaceae bacterium | reverse complement strand
GCGCACAATGGAGAAATCAACACATTACAGGGAAACCTAAACTGGCTGAAATCAAGTGAGCATGGTTTTACTTCTCCCAACTTCACACAGGTTGAAATGGAAATGCTGCTGCCCATTATCACTGGTGGCCAATCTGACTCTGCATGTTTGGATAATATGATTGAATTACTGGCAATGACAGGTCGCAGTCTGCCGCATGTAATGATGATGCTGATTCCGGAAGCATGGGATGGTAATGATCAGATGGATCCGGTGAAGAAAGCATTTTATGAATTCCATGCATCCATCATGGAGCCATGGGATGGTCCGGCATCGATTTCATTTACTGATGGAAAAATTATCGGTGCAACATTAGATAGAAACGGATTGCGTCCTTCACGCTATTGCATTACAACAGATGATCGTGTAATTATGGCAAGTGAAACAGGTGTGTTGTGGATCGATCCGAAAACAATTATTAAAAAAGGACGATTACATCCAGGTAAAATGTTTGTAGTGGATATGGAACAGGGACGCATCATCAGTGATGAAGAACTGAAAGAAACCATCTGCTCACAAAAGCCCTATGCTGATTGGTTAAATCAGAATAAAATCCGTTTAGAGGAATTGCCCGAGCCAAGAGTAGCATTCACTCACCTAAGTGATGAAAGTATTTTAAAATATCAGAAAGCATTTGGATATTCAACAGAAGATATTGACACCATCATTAAGCCCATGGCACTGGATGGTAAAGAACCAATTGGTTCTATGGGTACTGATACTCCCTTAGCTGTGTTGAGCGATCAGCCACAGCATCTATCTTCTTACTTCAAACAATTATTTGCACAGGTTACCAATCCGCCGATTGATCCTATCCGTGAACGGATGGTGATGAGCCTTGCAGCATTTGTTGGTAACAATGGTAATTTATTGGAAGAGTCTCCGATGCATTGCCATACAGTAGCATTAAAGCAACCCATTCTTACAAGTACAGAACTGGAAAAAATAAGAAGTATTGACACTGGGATTTTCCAGGCAAAAACGATCCAGATTTATTTCCGTGCAGATGGTAAACCCGGTTCGTTAAAAGATGGAATTGACCGTATCTGCCGTTATGCAGAAGATGCTGTACATGATGGATTTGAAGTACTGATTCTCTGTGATCGTGCTGTTGACAGTGACCACGTTTCTATTCCATCCTTACTAGCTACAGCTGCAGTGCATCATCATTTAATCCGTAAAGGATTGCGTGGACAGGTAGGTATTGTTGTAGAAGCCGGAGATGTTTGGGAAGTACATCATTTTGCATGTCTGATTGCATTTGGTGCAACTGCTATCAATCCTTATTTAGCATTGGCAACCATTCGTAACATGAAAGTGAATGGTCAATTTCACACAGAACTTGATTGGGATGCATTACGCTATAATTATATCAAATCATTGTGTGATGGTTTGCTGAAAGTATTTTCAAAGATGGGTATCTCCACGCTGCAATCATACCAAGGTGCACAGATATTTGAAATACTCGGCATAAACCAGGAAGTGGTAGATAAATATTTCACTGGTGCTACAAGCCGTATCGAGGGAATTGGATTGGAAGAAATTGCAAGAGAAGCATTAGCGAAACATTATTTTGCCTTCAGCAAAAAAGATATTCCGGTTGATCGTTTACCTGTTGGTGGTGTGTATCAGTGGAAACGGAAAGGTGAGTTCCATCTTTTCAATCCAACAAGTATTCATTTGTTGCAGTACTCAACCAGGATGAATGATTATGCAACATTTAAAAAATATTCTAAACATGTAAACGATCAGAGTGAGAAGGCTGCAACACTCAGAAGTTTATTTGAATTTAAACGAAATCTCCCCTCCATCAGTATTGATGAAGTGGAACCTGCTGAAAATATATTCAGACGTTTTGCAACAGGAGCCATGAGCTTTGGTTCTATTTCATGGGAAGCACATACAACGCTTGCCATTGCTATGAATCGTTTAGGTGGGAAAAGCAATACAGGTGAAGGTGGTGAAGATGAAAGAAGATATGACCGTTTGCCGAATGGCGACAGTATGCGTTCTGCCATTAAGCAGGTTGCATCTGCACGTTTTGGTGTAACAAGTTTGTATCTAACCGAAGCAGATGAATTGCAGATTAAAATGGCGCAGGGTGCAAAGCCTGGTGAAGGCGGTCAATTGCCCGGACATAAAGTAGATGAGTGGATAGGTAAAACACGTCACTCAACTCCGGGTGTAGGTTTAATTTCACCACCACCGCATCACGATATTTATTCTATTGAAGATCTTGCTCAATTGATCTTTGATTTAAAAAATGCAAACCGTGCAGCACGTATCAATGTGAAGCTGGTAAGTAAAGCAGGTGTAGGTACAATTGCTGCCGGTGTTACAAAAGCAAAAGCAGATGTAGTACTAATCAGCGGATTTGATGGCGGTACAGGTGCATCACCAGTTTCATCCATCAAACATGCAGGCTTACCATGGGAATTAGGTTTGGCAGAAACACATCAAACATTAGTAAAAAATAAACTACGCAGCCGTGTTGTTGTACAGGCCGATGGACAAATGAAAACAGGTCGTGATATTGCCATTGCTGCATTGTTAGGTGCAGAAGAATGGGGTGTTGCAACAGGTGCATTGGTTGTTGAAGGTTGTATCATGATGCGGAAATGTCATTTGAATACATGCCCTGTTGGTGTGGCAACACAAGATCCTGAATTGCGTAAACGTTTTACAGGCAATGCAGATCATGTGGTGAACTTCTTCCGTTTCCTGGTTCAGGAATTAAGAGAGATCATGGCAGAACTTGGTTTCAAAACAGTGAATGAAATGATTGGCCAGGTTGATAGTTTGCAGATGAGAGAAAATATTCATCACTGGAAATTCAGTAAGCTTGATCTGTCACCCATTTTATATAAAGAACCTGCTTCAGCACATACTCCGTTGTATTGTACAGAAGAACAGGATCATGGTTTAGCTGATGTGCTCGATTGGAAATTGTTAGAGGCAGCAAAGCCTGCTATTGATCATAAAGAGAAAGTTGTTGCATCATTTGATATCAGAAATACGGATCGCACTGCAGGAACTATTCTTTCGAATGAGATCACAAAGAAATACCGTGCTGAAGGTTTGCCGGAAGACACCATTCATTTCAAATTCAAAGGAACAGCCGGTCAGAGTTTTGGTGCATTCAATACATATGGTATTACACATGAACTGGAAGGTGATGCCAATGATTATTTCGGTAAAGGATTGAGTGGTGCAAAGCTGATTATCTATCCGGATAAAACATCCACTTACACTGCTGAAGAAAACATCATCATTGGTAACGTTGCTTTTTACGGTGCCACAAGCGGCGAAGCATTCATTCGTGGTAAAGCCGGTGAACGTTTTGCAGTTCGTAACTCAGGTGCAAATGTAGTTGTTGAAAGTGTGGGCGATCATGGTTGCGAATACATGACCGGAGGAAGAGTTGTGATTCTTGGTGATACAGGAAGAAACTTTGCAGCAGGTATGAGTGGTGGTGTTGCTTTTGTGTATGATGTGAAACGAAAGTTCAGTAAAAATTGCAACAAAGAAATGGTTGATCTGGATCCTTTGAATGAAGATGATGCAAAAGAGTTGAAGCAGATGATTCAAAAGCATTTTGATTATACAGGAAGTTCAGTTGCAAAATTTGTATTGGGCGATTTTGATAATCAACTCCATCATTTTGTAAAAGTATTTCCAACTGATTACAAGAAAGCGTTGTTAAAAAAA
>JANOIQ010000604.1:0-5381 GCA_031407835.1 Chitinophagaceae bacterium | reverse complement strand
ACCATAAAAAATGATTCCAGGAAATTCATTAAACTCAGGTGTTCATTTTTACTTTTAGTTACCAATGCAATGGTTGCAAATACAGAAACTTTAATCAAAGCAAAACCAACCCCTGCAGCTGCAAATAACATTTTGGTCATAACAAAACTGTTAGCAGAGGGAATGATCAGGCACATCACAGAAATTAATGCCAGTGCAATGAGCATGGTTTTTTTATATCCGATACGATTGACATAAGAGGCAATTAAAAAAGAAGTGACGGCAATACTCAGATCTTTAAACGCTTCCAGTATACTGGCAGAACCTTTTGACACATCAAAATTATTCTGCACCTGCAGAATAACAGTACCCACACTGTTGAGCAAAATTGCAAATACAAAATAGTTGAGGAAGAGGGATAGCTTGATCCTGAAATTTGACATGGCAAGTAGAATGATAATGGTTTAAATATACCTGTTACCATTGAAATGCCAAAGCTTCTTCACTATAAAGAACCTCCTTTTACAAGCATTGATTCAACGCAAACGATTTCGGAAGCCTCTTCATTTTTTAAACGGGCAAACATTTGTATAAAAGCCAGTTTTCCGAGCTTGTACCCGCTTGTTTCCACATACGTAATTACAGGGTTATACATTTCCGGAATGAACCCGTTACTGATACCGATGACGGCAACATCTTCCGGTACTTTCAGGTTTAACTGATGAATTGCTTTCATTACTCCAATCAGAATCATATCGCCCATACAGAAAATTACATCCGGAGGATTTTTTGAAGTTAATGCAGCCAATGATGCTTCTTTTGATGCAGCAGGTTGTTCAGGATAATCGATACTGATTTTTGTATCGGGTGATTTCGTTTTGAATGTCTGCACAAAAGAATCTCTTCTTACTTTCGAAATACTCAGATGTGGATGACCAAACAATGCAAGCACATTCTTTTTCTTTTTTTCAATGATGGCCTCTGCTGCAATTCTTGCGGCTTCTTCATCTGCCAGGCAAACGGTATAAAAACCTTTTTCTTCCGGCACACGATCAAAAAATATAACGGGAATTTTCAGGTCTTCCATTTTTTGAAAAGGGGCAAGATTTTCTGTTGCAATAGAAACCGTGGCAAATAAACCCATGACCATGTTCTTTCGGAAAATATTCAGGTTGGCTGTTTCAATCTGTACATCATCTCTTGACTGCATGATCAATACAGAATATCCATACTTGCGGGCTTCATCTTCTACTGCCGCTATAAATGAATCGTAAAAATAATTATCAATCGATGGAACCAGTATCCCCAACACATTACTCTGCTTGGTTCTGAGTTGAACTGCATAGCTGTTGGGTTCATACTCCATGGCGGCAGCCAGTTCTTTTACCTTGGTTTTGGTAGAAGCAGAAATATCCGGATGATCTTTCAATGCCCTTGAAACAGTTGAAATGCTTATCCCCAAAGCCTCAGAAAGTTTTTTTAATGTGCTTTGCTGCATGTACATTTTTTAAATAATAGCAATCGTTCCTAACCTCAAACAATTAAAGATATCTTTTTTCTTTAACTGACATCAGGAAAAGAAAATTTGCTGCATAAAACAAGAGCTGCTGCCCTTAAAAAATGTATTACTGCCTGGTTTGCGGGTGAAAGCTTTGCCAGCTGTGCCAGAACTCCTGGTAAGCGGAGATAGGTTTTAAATTGAAATTCGTATCAATTCCTGTTCCATTGATCCGGTAACGTTTGCCTTTCAGCAAAAGAGTATCGTTGCTTATTGTAACTATTGCATCAGCCGGCCGCTCAAAAGCAAAAAAACTTCTGTTATCATTTGCAAGTACCAGCAGCACCGGCAACTGATTCAATGTATCATGAATGATACGGAACGCTTTTAATTTATTCCAGTCATAAGCTTTGGATTCTTTCCCAAGTTGCATTCCGATGACCCATGATTTCCGTTTCCAGGAAAGGCTATCTGTTCCCGTTAGTTTACTTTTGCTTTTTCCACTTTCGAATCTGAAACTTGTATCATACTGTTTTACAAATGATGGATCGGCCTGCATGACCAGTGTTTGCGGATGAAGCTCCATCCATTTCGCCAAAGAGGTTTGTGTACTCAGCAGTTCGGGCAGGATTGTTCCTTTTAATTTTCCGGTAATAGCTTCTCCTGTTGCCTGCCTCCACCAGCTTTTTGTTGTTGCATCTTCAATCATCGCATTGAAATGATTCATTCCTACCAAACGGAATCTCTCATGTTTTTCGTTAACGATTGGTTCATATACACGGCCTGTACGACAAACAGTACAGTAAGTAACAAGGATAGGCTTACCTGCAAGTGTATCCTGTACCTGGTGATGATAACCGATATACTGAATGGGATATGCTTTTGATTGTCCATTGAGAGTTATGCCAATCACCAGCCGGTTACTGTCAACTATATTCTTAGAAGCGCTGGCCATAGTCAATTGTTTTGGCTGCTGAAACATAGCATCAGCCGCCATCATAAAATTGGTCATATAAATTACAGCAGCAACCACTGCAAGCGGAATAAAAGGAATCCATTTCTTTTTCCAATCAGATTTTACAAAGCCAATCAATAACATCGCTGCAAATAAAACCCTGAAGAACCATCTGTAACTGTAAAGGAAATAGACAAGATCAATACTGTTTATTTGCTGACTGCCGGGCATGGGCATAATGAAATACACATTGGCTATTTCAAATAAAATCAACCCAATAATGCCAATCCAGAATATTTTTTTCATTTATGCATTTTCGTTTTATTGTTTATTAAAAAAGGCCTCCCCTGTAAAAACAGGGGAGGGTCGTTTAACCAACTACTGATAATATATGAAAACTCTTTTAAATCTTTTTTTGTTAAAATTGCTACAGATGTATAATAATAGTAGCTGTTCCATTTCTTCCGTCTGATGGCCATACTCCCGGCCCCGGATAAAAAGTTGGGCGCTTGGTAAAATAATGCTCATCTGTTACGTTACTGATACTTATTCTTGCTTCAATATTTAAAGTAATCCGGATGGAAGCATTGATATCAAGCAATCCATAAGCAGGAACAAGTCCAACTGCGCCGGTTGATTTTAATGGCTGAACTGTATTCAATGCATCGGCAAAGGTTTCTCCTGTATAACTGTACAATACTGAGAGAGCAAGCTTCCTGAATTTAAAAACAACTCCATTTCGTGAAATAAAATCAGGAGCACTTTCAACTTTATTACCTGTAACATCAAGATTACTATTGCCTGATTTTATCATTCCCTTTGTATAACGGGCCTGCATAAATGCTGTGGAAGTAAACAGGGATAATCCTGTTTTTCCTCCAATCATCCAATCAGCCTGCACAAATAATTCCAATCCTTTCGTGAATGAGTTACCAATATTTGTACGATAAGTATAAAAGTTTCCTGCATTATCAGTTCGGGCTAATGTGCCAAAACGATTCTTGAATTGCAATGCAAACACATTCACATCCCAACGTAAAAATTTCCAATTGCCCCTGAATCCAAACTCAGCATTATATCCTCTGGCATCCTGAATAGCAGAATCAACTTTTTCAAAAGTAGATGATGGAATGAGATCTTTAAACAACATTGGGTGATAAGCCTGCGCAAACCCTCCGTACACTTCTATTGTACTGACTGGCCTGTATGAAAACCCTGCACCCAATAAAGGGAACTGATGTTTCATACTTACAGGAATTTTATTTTCCTGGTAGTAAATAATTTTACCTGAAAGATTTGTTTGCCCCGCCTCAACTCTTGCCCCGGCAGTAACAGAAAGATTTTGCAATAATTGAAACTTGCTTTCGGCAAACAAGGCTATATTTTTTGTTTTGAGATGAATATCTCGCCCCCATGCCGGGTCAACTAATGTAAGATCATAATCAGTTCCCGTTGTTCCCTTTCCTAATTGACGTCTGTGCAGATCATTATTCATATACTGCACGCCTGCAGCCAATACACTTTTCTGCTTACCGATTCGAAGCTCCTGCAGTAACCTGATTTCTGTTGTGTAGCTATGATAATTATCTATGTCAACCTGCCTGTTATTATATTGAAAGGTAGCTGCATTTATGCTGTCCTTTACATTCGTTGCCTTATCAAACAATACACTGCTTCTGTTCCCGAGCACTGCGGAACTGATCAATTGAATTTTTGTTGTGTTACTGATTTGCCAGTTGACATTTACAGATGGAATATGAATATCGGGACTGTAATAATTTCTCGACCTGGTAGCCTGTGTTGGATCGGCAAGAAACATACTGTCTGTTAAAGCACCGGGCAACCGATAAACATATTTCGATCTTGCCCATTCTGCACGTATTGAAAATGAAGCTGAGGGTTCATAGGTTATGCCAATATACTGTGCCTTTGAATTAGTATGTTCATTATCACGGTAACCGTTTCTTGACTTTTGCTGGAAATAAGCGTAGTATTTAAACTTACCCTTTCTTCCTCCAATGGCGTTGTATGTACTAAGCAGGTTATAAGAACCAATTGTGTTGATTGTTTCAAAATCGATTGTCTTTGTTGTATCCCCCTGTTTTGTAACATAATTGATCATTCCGCCAAACTGTGCGCCGTATTGTAAAGAGCCGGTACCCCGCACCAGCTCAATACGTTCAATACTTTCCAATGGCATACTGTAATGACTGGCAGGATAGCCATACATATCAGAGTTACTGATGATCCCATCTCTGCGCATATTAAAATCCCAGCCTCGGTGCGGATCTAATCCTCTTGCTGCTATGTTGATCTGGTTACCACTGCCATCCATATCATACACAAACACACCCGGAATTTTTGCAAACAGCTGCCTGCCTGTTTTATTAGTGATATCAACCGGAACATGTGCCAGTTGTATTACTTCTGTTTTTTTTCCTGCAAAAATAAATGTGCCCTGCTCAGCAGGTAATTGTTTTATTCGGTTGAACCTGAAATAAGAAACGATCAGAATACTGTCGAGCTCTTTTATATTTTTCCTAGCTTCACTTGTATCTGTTTGAGCAGATACAGTAAGACTGTACATTAAAACAAGAACCGTAATAAAGAAATTATACCGCATAACTATTAATTAACATATTTGCTCCTCCTGCTATTTAATTTGCTCCATCTGTGATGGCACGCTGAATAGCATAATTCCCAACATTTTTTCCAACAATCAATCCCACTTCACAATCGGCACGGAAATGAATGCCGCCAACAAGTCTTGACATGGAAGCTTCTTTTGCCATATCTTCAAACGCCTGCTTTTTTCCTGGGATCAGATGGCCCAAAATTGTTGCTGCTGCTCCGCTGAAAGTTGAATGACCGGAAATGTATGCAGGGAAATTAGGAATACCTGTGAGCGTTTTTATTTTTGCATTTAGCTGAGTAGGCCTTGGATTGAAA
>JANOIQ010000597.1:0-2496 GCA_031407835.1 Chitinophagaceae bacterium | reverse complement strand
ATACAAAGGAAGAACCAAGCGTAATAATGATCCATTCTGCATCCTTTAAAAAATCATGAGCTTTCTGCTGCGATTGGTTGATCTGTGTAAGACAGGTTACTTTATCCGGATTGGAGAATCGGCTGTGATGGTTCCAGCTTTGCCACAATTCATTATATTGAAACAGATCCTGCTCACTGTATTGTTTACATTGCAAATAAGAAACTAAGCTGCTGCACACACTCATCGGCTCAAACAAAATTCCATTTGGATTTTGCAGCGTTTGAAATTTCAACTCCTGCAGATTGTTACCAATATGTTCTGTAAAGCAACTCCCAACCAGCATCAGTTTATGATGATACGTTATGGGTGTTGCCAAAGGTTTGATATCAATATTTGTAAGAAAGTTCATCAGATAAATAATTCGTCTGCCAGTTGCAGACTTTTTAGTAAAGCTTCTTTGTTTAAATGCAAATCAGAATCAGTTTCAAAAAAACGGATCATCTTTTCAGTATCCATATTGCCCACCAGTTCATCGTTTGCCATCGGGCATCCGCCAATTCCTTTTAATGCACCATCAAAACGTCGGCAGCCAGCATTGTATGCGGCTTCTAATTTCTCTTTCCAGTTAAATGAAGTGGAATGCTGGTGAACTCCGATTTCAGTTTGAGGCAACTGCTGAATTAAATAACTAGTCATCCTTTTCACCTGCTCTGCAGTTGCTAAGCCAACCGTATCGGCTAAAGAAAGTATGTCAATATCAAGAGCCACCAGTTTTTCAGCCCATTCAAAAACAATTTCTTCATTCCACTTATCGCCGTAAGGATTTCCAAAACCCATTGACAAATAAACCACTAACTGCTTTTTATTTTTAATACAGAGCTCCTGAATCGCTTCTACTCTTTTTAATGATTCGTTAATTGAACTGTTTGTATTACGCTGCTGAAAGGTTTCTGAAACCGAAAATGGAAACCCGAGGTAAGTGATTGCATCAAACATGACTGCTTCTTCTGCTCCACGTTCATTCGCAACAATCGCCAGTAATTTTGTTTTACTGTTCCGAAAATCTAAATTTCTTACAACCTCCATTGTATCGGCCATTTGCGGAATTGCTTTGGCTGAAACAAAGCTGCCGAAATCAATGGTATCAAAACCAACCTGCAGTAAACTATTGATGTATTCAACCTTTTTTTCAGTGGGAATAATTGTCTTCCATCCCTGCATGGCATCACGGGGGCATTCGATGAGTTTAATATCCTGATGTTCTTTTTTCAAGTATGTAGTAAACGTTGTTTCATGGCTTCATATAAAATGATCCCGGTTGCTACCGAAACATTTAATGATTCAAAATTACCTGTCATAGGAATTTTAAATTGTTCATCACAAATCTTCATCAATCCCGGAAAAACACCTTTCTCCTCCCCTCCCATTATGATAGCACATGGTTCGTTGAAGTTGCAATCATAAACTGCTTTTGTTGCCGTCATTTCACTTGCCAATACTTTAATGCCGTTCAAATGAAGATCATCAACAGCTTTCATTAAACTGTTCACACGACAAATGGCAATCTGTTCCAATGCCCCTGCACTGGTTAATATAGCATCTTCATTTAAAGCACCAACTCCTTTATCAGGGATGATGATGGCCTGCACGCCACAGCAAAAAGCAGTACGTGCAATACCGCCAATGTTGCGGATATCAGTTATTCCATCAAGGATCAGAAACAAAGGCGTTTCGCCTTTATCAACCACCCATGAAATTACTTCCTGTAAATCCTGGTAGCGGATTTTTGACAATTGTGCAATGATCCCCTCATGTCCTTGGATATTAAAGCCATTCAGTTTTTCAACAGGCACTTTACTAATCGGGATATTCTGTTTTAAAGCGAGTAGCTTGATTTCTTCAATTACATCGCCATACAGGTTATTCTGTAAATAAATTTTATCTAATTGCTTTCCTTCCTGCAATGCTTCCAGCACAGGAATTCTGCCGGATACAAGCGTGGATTTTTTTGGGCGCTGCTGTTGTTGTCTGAAATGTTTCACTTTGCAAAGAAATGATTTATCAAATAAAAAACCCTGCAAGAGTTTTAAACCTGCAGGGTTTCAAAGTCCCCTTCAGGGGGATTTAGGGGGCTACAGCCCGAATGCTTTTTTCACTTTCGTTACGTAATCCAGTTTTTCCCAGGTAAACAATTCCACTTTTACCTTTTTCACTTTACCATCAGGACTTGTAAATGTTTTTTCAACAAACTGCGATACACGGCCCATATGCCCGTAAGCTGCAGTTTCGCTGTAAATGGGATTACGCAATTTCAAACGCTGCTCAATGAAGTAAGGACGCATATCAAATACACCTTCAATAATTTTTGATATCTGACCATCAGTCAATTCAACTTTTGCAGTGCCGTATGTATTTACGTTAATAGAAGTTGGTTTGGCTACACCAATGGCGTAAGAAACCTGAACCAGTACTTCGTCGCATAAACCGGCAGCTACCATATTTTTTGCAATATGA
>JANOIQ010000559.1:0-9222 GCA_031407835.1 Chitinophagaceae bacterium | reverse complement strand
GCAATTGCATCTAAACTGAATAAACAGGCTGCAGCACTTTCACTTAAAGAAAGATTTCTGTTTCACAAACAAAACATTGCAAAGCTAGCTCCCGACTTTGAGGACCTCCGTGGTAATTCATATATCGAATCCCTTTCTGATCTTTCAGTAAATTTTGGGTTTGCATTGGGGCTGCTTTTATTAGCAGGGTTTAATTATGTAAATCTTACACTGGCCCGTTCACTCAGCCGTTCGAAAGAAGTGGGAGTGCGTAAGGTAGCGGGTGCATTACGTTACCAGCTGCTGTGGCAGTTTATCTTCGAAGCAATTCTTGTTGCATTACTTTCTTTAGTGCTTGGATTTATTTTATTAAAATTGATGGAACAGTTCAGTTATGTAAACTGGTTTACATGGGAGGTGGATAATAAGTTTCTTATCTGGATAGTTTTTATTGTGTTTGCCGTGTTAATTGGTATGCTGGCCGGGTTTATTCCTGCAAGAATACTTTCCAGTTTTCAACCCGTGAAAGTGCTGAAGGGAACTATCAGCCCGTCTTCTTTCGGGAAAATGGGTTTGCGTAACAGTCTTGTAGTTATCCAGTTCGTTGCATCTTCTCTTTTTATTTTTCTCACAGCAACTTTGTACGGCCAGTTTACATACATGGCAACCGATAATGAAAATTTTAACCGGGAGCACATTTACAATATTTCATTCAATGGTGATTATCATTTGCTGCAAAACGATATTGTTCAAAATAAATCTGTTGAGCGTATCGGGTTGGTGTCAACTCCCTTTGGTGGCATCTCGGCACAATGCGCTATTAAAAAAGGTGACAGAGAACAAAATGCCGAAGCAAGTTATTATGCAGCCAATGCTGATTTTGTTTCAAACATGAAGCTGCAGATTATTGCCGGTGAAAATCTTTCTCCATCTATTAGCGATTCTGTTTCGGATTTTGTATTGGTCAATGAGCAGGCACTCAGAACACTTGGCTTAGGTACAGCACAGGAAGCTGTTGGTAAAACAATTGTATTAAATAATAAGGGGCAGGTAATTATTAAGGGTGTAGTGAAAGATTTCTGTTATTATGTATACCAGTTTGCAACAAGGCCATTGGTGCTGCAGTACAATCCTTCACAGTTTCATGTACTGAGTATAAAAACTAAAACAGCAGTAGAAGATGATCTGTTTAAAAGCGAGATCAACAAAGTGTGGAAAAAATATCATCCGCATGAAGAACTGGCTTTTTCTAATTATCAAAAAGATTTGTATGACCGTTATTTTCCGGGCAGGGACATGCGGTTTATGGGAATGTTTTGTGTTGTGGTACTGGTTATCGCCATCATGGGTTTATTGGGAATTGTAACCTATCATACAGAAAAGCGTGTAAAAGAAATTGGTATCCGAAAAGTTATGGGTGCATCAGTACCGGTGATCATAAAAGAATTATCGAAGAGTTTTATAAAGTTGATTGTAATTGCTGCTGGTATTGCATTGCCGCTGGGTTATATGGCTGGCTATGGGTTCATCAGTTTGTTTGCATATAATGATGGAGTAAACATTTTAGTTTTGTGTATGCTCTTCTGTACAATTTTCACTGTGGCCTTATTTACGATTGTGTACAAGTCGATGCAGGCCGCCATTGCCAACCCGGTTAAAAATTTAAGAAACGAATAAAAAATAATTAAGTCATGTTATTAAATCTTAAGAATATTTTTAAATGGATAACTGTAGGTGGAAACAGAACCTTTTTATTAAAGGACATTAATCTTGAAGTACAGGAAGGAGAGTTTATTTCCATAATGGGGCCTTCAGGTTCCGGGAAGTCAACGCTGCTGAATGTAATTGGTATGCTGGATGGTTTTGATGAAGGTGAATATCATTTCCTGCATGAAAGTGTTCACAAACTGAAAGACAAACAGAAATCGCAACTGTATAAGCAATACATCGGGTTTGTATTTCAGCAGTATCATTTGATTGATGAACTAACTGTATATGAAAACATCGAAACTCCTTTGTTATACCAGGATGTAAAAGGCAGTGAACGCAAAGCATTGGTGGCCGATATGCTTGACCGGTTCAATATTGTAGGAAAAAAAGATTTGTTCCCAGCACAACTATCAGGTGGTCAGCAGCAGCTCGTTGGTGTTGCAAGGGCACTGATTGCAAAGCCTAAACTGTTACTGGCTGATGAGCCAACTGGTAATCTTAACTCCAAACAAGGCGAGGAAATCATGGAGTTATTTAAGCAATTGAATAAAGAAGGAGTTACCATTATCCAGGTTACTCACAGTGAAAAAAATGCGGCCTATGCTTCACGTACCATTCATCTGCTTGATGGAAGGGTTGATAATATCCTGACTAACTAATAATTAATTTATGCGAACAATCAGTATAACCCTCATCTTAGTATTTCTTGGCAGCTTTGTTTCTGCACAAACAAATAAGTTTAACCTGAAGCAATGTGTCGACACTGCTTTGAAGAATAATATCCGTGTAAATCAAACTGGTTTGCAAATGCAGGCTGCTGAAGTAAACATGAAGCAGGCAAAGGCAAACCTGTTACCGAACCTGAACGGCAGATTGGATTATGGTTTCAATTTTGGAAGAAACGTTGATCCTATCACCAATACATTTACCAATAATCAATTGTCATCATCTAATGCAGGGCTTGGCACAAGTATAGTTTTGTTCAATGGTATGAGGCTTCAGAATATTATTCAGCAAACAAATTTCAACTACCGTGCAGCTGAATCAGACTATCAGCAGGAAAAAGATAATCTCACTCTGAATGTTATCCTTGCCTACATGCAGGTGCTGGGTAATGAAGATGTATTAGCTGTGTCACGGGCACAACTCCTGGTTACAAAGAAGCAGGTGGAAAGGATGGAAGTGCTGGTAAAAGAAGGCACTGTTGGTGCTTACCAGTTAACAGATATCAGGGGACAGATGGCGAATGAAGAAATTGGAATCATTAATCTTGAAAACAGTTTGCAGCAAGCAAAGCTGAATTTATGCCAGCTGATGAATGTGGCTTATCTGCCCGGTATGGAATTAGACAGGGGAGAGATTGTGCTCAGTACGGATTTATATGCTCAGTCGCCTGCAGAGGTAATTGAAGCGGCTATGCAGCAAATGCCGGTAGTGAAATCAAATGCGTATAAAATAAAAAGTGCTGACAAAAGTATCAATATCGCAAAGGGAAGTTACTATCCAACCATCAGTTTTAACGGAAGTGCAGGCAGCAGTTATTCAAGCTTATTTACACGATCAATACCTTCAACCGTTTCTGAAGTGCAAACAGATGATTATATAAAAAACGGCACACTGCGTACACCTGTATTTACAGAAGTGCAGAATTACAATTCAGCAAAAGTTGGTTACGGTAAACAGATGAATAACAATCTTGGTTTTTTTGCAGGAGTAAGTATGCAGGTTCCACTGTTTAATAATCTACAGGTAAGAAACAGGGTGAAGCTGGCAAAGATCAACAGGCAAACTGTGAAGCTTGAAGCTGATAATCTGAATTATCAAGTGAGGCAGAATATTGAACAGGCATGGCTGAATATGAGTACTTCCTTTAACCGTTACAAAGTATTACAGCAACAGCTTGCAAATTTTGAAGAATCATTCCGTGCAGCAGAAGTAAGATTTGAAAATGGAGTGATTAACGCAGCAGAATTTCTAATTGCAAAGAATAATCTTGACCGCACTAAGCTTAACCTGGTTCAGGGGAAATATGAATATACATTCAGGACTAAACTGCTTGATTTTTACCAGGGGAAAAAATTATAAAAAATAATTTAGTGTTGCGTTGATTCTTAATACATTTTTTACCCATTAAAATTCCTTAAGTTCTCTTTCAACCGGTATATTTTTGATCGGTAGTCTCTGTTGCAGGGCATCTCTGAATTTGTAAAGAGTTGCCTGCTTTAATATCCCAATCAAAAGGCTATAAATTCTAAAAAGCATGGAGAGCCTCTATAACCTAGTTGGATAAGATAAATTCCCCGGTACTGCAAAACCTCTGAATTATGAGTACAGGAAACAAATCTTGCAGAAATGATCACCACTCAGTTTGTTTATGTTTAATTTATCAGTCAAATCGAAGTAAATCCTCTTTTAACCGGTTTGACTTTTTTTTCGATACTATCCACATTTTATAAAAGGTAATTCTTTAGCAGAGTTACCTTTGTGCATAATCAAAAAACATCTCCTTATTTTTTACTTTCCATTTCTTTTATGTATTGCGTAGGTGTTTTGCCAAACTCCTGTTTAAATGCTTTCGAAAAATAGGATTGTGTCTGAATACCTACACTGTACATAATGTCTGTTAGCGACAGTTCCCCCATTGTCATCAACGCAGCTGCTTTCCGTAAACGGATGGTGCGTATAAAATCACCAATAGGCTGACCGGTAATGCTTTTAATCTTATTGTATAATTTGGTTCTGCTCATACCCACTGCTGTACACACAAAATCAATATCCATTTCCGGTTTTGAAAGATTGGTTTCAATGATAACAAGCAGGTCTTCCATGAATTGTTTATCTCTTGTTGAGTGAGCCAGTTCCTTCACCTCAGCATGCTGATCTTTGCGGTAATGTTCTTTCAGTTTTTCTTTTTGTGTAAGGATGTTCCGCATTGTTAGCTGCAAAAGATCAATACTGAGTGGTTTTGAAAAATAATAATCAGCACCTGTTTCTGTTCCTTCAATGCGTGATTCCAAACCATCTTTTGCTGTAAGCAGGATGAACGGAATATGTGCTGTTTCAAGTGTTGTCTTTATCAGGCGACAGTAATCAATACCATCCATTACCGGCATCATAATATCACTGATGATGAGATCAGGGAAGAACTCCATGGTTTTTTCCACAGCTTCTTTTCCGTCGGCTGCTTCAATAATTTTGTATTGCTGTTCCAGCGATTCTTTCAGGAATAATCGCAACTCTGCATTGTCATCAGCAATCAAAACAAGATATTCTTTTGCATGACCAGATTCTTTACCGGCAAGTATTTGTGTATCTGTTTCAACTATTGCTTTAACAATTGCCTGAGGTAATAAACTTTCAAGACGAACAGGTGATTCGTTATTCTTCATCCATTGTTCTTTCTTTCCATAAGATATTTTACCTGCAGGAATGCCAATAATAATTTCAGTGCCTTTGTTATACTCACTGGACACATAAATATTTCCTTTATGCAGTTGTGTAAGTGTTTTAATAAACGCTAACCCGATTCCTGATCCTAGATGTGTGTCGGATACACGGTAGTAACGTTCAAATAAATGCGGAATCGATTCTTTAGAGATGCCGGTTCCATTGTCAGCAATACGGAAATAAATAAATTGTTCAGAGCTGCTGTTGTGTTTTAACACAAGTTCATTTTCAAACTGGGGCAGAAAGGTTTCCAATGAATCCAGTACCTGAAGTTGTACCTGGCCATAATCCTGTGTGTATTTAAATGAGTTGCTGAGCAGGTTGATAATGATTTTTTCCAGCACCTGCCTGTCGAACCATACTTCATGAAATGTTGTGTTGCCTGAAACTGAGAATGAAATGTTTTTCTGTATTGCGAGTTCACTGAATTCTTCTGCAATTTCATCAATGAATAATGGAATGCTGCCCGGCATTACCTGCAATTTCAAGACACCTGATTCTGCTTTTCTGAAATCCATCAGCTCATTGATCAACTGCAGCAGGCGGTTGGCATTACGTTGAATTACCTGGTACACATGATTGTTTTTTGAACCGGCATCCTCTTTTAATAGTTTTTCAACCGGTCCTGTAATCAACGACAGTGGCGTACGGAACTCATGTGAGATGTTGGTGAAGAACTGCAGCTGCATTTGATGGATCTCTTCTTTTTTCTCTTCTTCATACCGTTGCAGTTGAATTTTCCTTCTGATACGATAGATGTAAAAAATGGCACCGAACAATGCAACTGCTGCCAACAGTCTGAACCACCATGTTGCCCAGAATGGTGGAGTAATGATTACTTTAATGCTGTACCCTTTTTCATTCCAAACCCCATCGTTGTTCGATGCTTTAATACTGAATGTGTAAGTGCCCGGACTTACATTGGTATAAGATGCACGCTGTTCGCTACCCGCCTTTACCCAGTCTTTATCCCAACTTTCGAGTTTATACATGAAGCGGTTGTTTTCAGATGCAGTATAATTCAATGCTGCAAAGCCAAATGAAAAGGTTGCTTCTTTGTGTGAGAGTTTAAGTTTATCAGTATAGCTGATATCCTGTTCAAGCAGTTGGTTATTACCACCCATGATTGTTTTATTCTGTACCTGCAGATCGGTAACAAACACCGGTGGAATAAACGCATTCACTGCAATATCGGCCGGATAAAAACTGTTAAAACCATTTACGCCTCCAAAATAAATCTGCCCATCTCTTGTTTTTATGCAGGCATTGGCTTCAAACTCCATATCCTGTAACCCATCGCCGGTATTATAAGTGCGTACTGTTTTTGTTTTTAGATCAAGTTGCTTCAATCCATTCGATGTAGATATCCATAAGCGGCCGTTGTTATCTTCAACAATGCCTTTAATGAATAAAGACGATAATCCATCTGCATCTGTAAAAACAGAAAAACGATTGGAGGATTTATCATACAAATACAAACCTGCCTGCCCCGTCCATACATTGCCTTTACTGTCAGTAAACAGTACACGTATATCGGGCTTCTTATCTTCTTCATGAAAGTAATGTTCAAACTCAGCTGTTACTGCATTCAATTTATTTAATCCGCCATCATCTGTTCCAATCCATGTATTGCCTTCTTTATCCTGTGAGAGAGAGATGATATTATTGCCATAAATTGACGTTTTACCTGTTTTACTTTTTCTTACGGGTGTGAATGTTTTATTCTTTTTATCGAACAAATGCAAACCACCATAGTATGTACCGATTAGAAGCTGACCATCTTTATCTTCAAAAATGCATTGAATATAATCGGAAGTAATGCTGCCGTTGCTTACTGTATTGCTTCGGTAGCGGATAAAATTATTGGCTGATCTGTTGTATAAACATAAACCGCCACCCCAGGTAGCTATCCATAAATTCCCATCACTGTCTTCTTTTAAATCAATCACTTCATTTGAACCTAAGCTCGATTGATTGAACGGATCATTCTTGTAATGTGTAAAACTGTTGAGCTTACGGTTGAAAAGATTTAAACCACCGCCATCTGTGCCAACCCAGATATTACCCAGCCTGTCTTCACAAAATGTTTTTACATCGTTATAGCTTAAACTGTTTTTGTATGGCTTCTGCCGGTACAGATTAAATTTTTCGGATCCCGGCGTGTAAAGATTAATACCACCACGATGTGTACCAATCCATAAATTGCCCTGCCTGTCTTCGTACAAAACAGAAACAGTCCGCTGGCTTAAACTGTTGGGATTATCGGGTTGATATTGATAATTATAAAATGTACCTGTCACAATATCGAACTTATCAAGCCCGCCATTTACCGAGCCGATCCATGTTTCACCTTTCCTGTTAATATAAACGGAGCGTACAAGGTTACTGCTGATGGATGTTGCATCGGCTGCTTTATGCAGGTATTGCTGAAAAGTTCTGAACGAAGGATTGAAAACAATCAAGCCGTTATCGTCCATGCCCAGCAGGAGTGCACCGTTCTTATCTTCTGCAATTGAATGGATGGCTTGCTTTCCTGCCGTTGCAGGTTGTGGAGTGATACCTGAAAAATCATCACTGCCATTATTATATATATACAGGCCGGTTTCAGTGCCAGCCCAGAGGTTGCCCCGGCTATCTTCAAAAAAAGTATAAATAGTGAGTTCCTGTGCAGATAAGTTATTGCTTTTCCTGCAGGCGATTCGCTTAAAATTATTCTTTTCAGGATGATAAACATTAATTCCGCCACCAGAAGTACCGATCCAGATTCTTCCTTTTGTATCACCATAAATAGAAGTTATATGGTTGCTGCTGATAGTTTTCTGGTCGGTTGGTTTATGCTTGAGCCGTATAAACCGGTTAAGCTTCGGATTAAATTTATTGAGACCATTGAGTGTGCCTGCCCACAGGTAATGTTGCTTGTCTTCGTAAAGACTGGTAATATAATTATCGCTGATAGTTGAGCTATCGGTTAAGCTGTTGCGGTAAATTATCATCTGGGATCCATCGTAACGGTTCAGTCCATCTCTTGTTCCAAACCACATGAAGCCCCGGTCATCCTGCAGAATTGTTTCAATCGTACTGTTGGATAGTCCGTTTTCACTTTTTATATGTCTGAAGTTGATGGAAGCTGCCTGCGGGAGAGCATAAAATGGCAGAAAGAGAATAATAACGAGAACAATGACCCGGAAAAAAGTTGGCTGTTGAAACATAACGAAACAGGAATGCTGCTGAAAAGTAATCGTTTCTGTTCAAGATAAAGTAAAAGTTTGTTTCAAAAATACAGACCAAAAAAGAATGACGATTAGAAACAAAGTTCTGTTAGCTGAGATAAATGCCTGCGCAGCTTACGGGGTAGATTTAATCTCTTTAACAAGCCATAGATTTTATTAAAAACAAAAACTGCTCTACGATGAAATTGAAAAAACGATTGCGCCAATACGGCCTTGTTATTTTACTTCTTGTCTGTAATCATGTAATTTTTGGTCAGGCACGTACTGTTACCGGTAAAGTAACAGATGGAACAGGAAGTCCATTAAACGGAGTTACCGTTGCTGTAAAAGGGAAGCAGGTTGCTACAACAACAACAACTGATGGCAGCTTTAGTCTCAGTAATATTAGTACGGGTGATGTGGTAGTGTTCAGCTCGGTTGGGTTCAACACAATTGAACAAAAAGTTGGTTCAGGCTCCAGTTTATCCATTACACTTTCAACTGCTGCAGGTAACCTCAACGAAGTGGTGGTAATTGGTTATGGCAGCAGCCGGAAAAAAGATTTGACCGGATCTGTATCAACTGTTTCATCAAAAGATTTTCAAAAAGGACAGATTTCTACACCGGAACAAATGATCGCCGGCAAATTACCCGGTGTGTCTGTTATTTCCAATGGAGGTCAGCCAGGTTCGGGTAGCACCATCCGCATCAGGGGTGGTTCATCCATCCGTGCAAGTAACGATCCGTTGATTGTAATTGATGGAGTGCCTCTTGCAGCCGGTGGTATTTCAGGTGCAGGCAACCCGTTAAGTTTTATTAATCCCAACGATATTGAATCATTTACAGTATTAAAAGATGCATCGGCTGCTGCTATTTA
>JANOIQ010000513.1:0-2790 GCA_031407835.1 Chitinophagaceae bacterium | reverse complement strand
TGCTTCTTCGCAATTCATGGCCGAAGCAAACTTAACTGGTTGTGCTATTGGTGGTTTGAGTGTGGGTGAACCGGAAGAGATGATGTATGAGTTTACTGAATTATGCTGCGATGAATTACCGGTTCAAAAACCGAGATATTTAATGGGTGTGGGTACGCCCTGGAATATTTTAGAATGCATAGCATTGGGTGTAGATATGTTTGATTGTGTAATGCCAACAAGAAATGGACGTAATGCCATGCTCTTCACAAGTAAAGGGGTCATTAACATTGATAATAAAAGATGGGAGAAAGATTTCTCTCCGTTGGATGATGGCATTGATTGTGAGCTGAGTAATTATTACAGCAAAGCCTATCTGCGTCATCTCATCAAAGCAAAAGAAATTACAGGACTCACCATTGCAAGTGTACATAACCTTGCTTTTTATTTATGGTTGGTGAAGCAGGCAAGGCAGCATATTATAGCGGGTGATTTTATGAGCTGGAAAAAAGAAATGGTGGAAGTGATGAAGACGAGATTATAAGTAGTTATTTTCTCCAGGGCAAATCAATTGCTCCCTTTTGCAAATCAATTAAAGGAATGGATTTGATCCATTGTTCCAGTACTGAACGGTAGTTGTAAAAATTATGCGGTAGTTCCATTTCAAATTCTTTCTTTATTTTTTCATTGGAAAGTTGATGATCGCACAGATAAAACTTGAGTGTGTTGGCGTTGATATCTGATTGCGATAAGAAACGTGAAGAGAAACTTATGATTGATTGAGGTACACGAATTGAAATAGTTTTCTTTTCGCTGAGAATTTCCCAGATGCTGTTAATCACATCTCCCAGTAAATGTGTCGGGTCATCAGTAATATTAAACAGTTCATAAGAATATTTTTTTTCTGCAGCTATGATTTGTTCGGTTGCCAGTAACAGGTTCTCAATATTAGTCAGTGATATTTTATAGTTAAGCTTAGCAGGAGTAATAAGAAATGGGCCTTTCTTTAACCGTAAAATTCTTGGCAGTAATATCCGGTCGCCTGTTCCATACACTCCTCTTGGACGAAGTACTGTAATTCTTTTTGCTGCTGTTACCTGCCGTTGTAACCATAATTCCGCCCTGAGTTTAGACAGGCCATAATTGGACAGGTCAGTTTCATCAATCAACTCGTCTTCTTTATGCAGCAAGCCATTGGGAGGATAAGCTGATGCAGAGGAGATATAAATAAAATGGTCGGCATGAATATTAGCGAATACCTTTTTTGTCCCTTCTGTATTCACAAGCAGAAGATCTTCCAGGCTTTCTTTATCTGATGCCAATCCTGCGCAGTGAATACAAACCTTTGCTTCCAGTTCAGGAACAGATGAAGTAATATCAATCGATTTGTAAGATGCATAATTTAATAAAGCAGCAGGAGGTTCTTTACTTCTGCCAATTGCCAGCACCTTATAACCTGCGGCTGAAAAGAAACGGGTGTAAGCGGCGCCAATAAATCCTGTTGCTCCTGTTATGATGATATCGTAAGCGATGGTAACTGTTGTTTTATCTGTTCAAGTAATTTGTTTCTGTCAACCTTTTGCTGTCTGCCGGCTTTGGGTATTGGCTGAAAAATAATATGATCTGGCAATGCATCTGAATCAATCATATTCTTTCCATTCTTCAATTCCTGTAAAACAGCTTTTGCTGTTACTGTTTGATCTGCATCAAGTACAAGAATCACCAATTCATCATGAATAGATTCGTCGTAAATGCCGATCATACACACATCTTTCACTCCTTTTATCTGTGCAATGGTTGTTTCATATAATCCAGGATAAATATTTTTATTCGCCCTGATGATCATATTCTTTTTTCTGCCTTTCATTACAAATCTTCCTTCAGCATCTTGTTCAACCAAATCTCCACTTGCATGAAATTCATCAGCATTCTGCAAATGAAAATAACGTTTAAATAATAATGGTGATTTGATCAACAGTTCTCC
Source organism: Chitinophagaceae bacterium (assembly GCA_031407835.1). Taxonomy (GTDB): domain Bacteria; phylum Bacteroidota; class Bacteroidia; order Chitinophagales; family Chitinophagaceae; genus Lacibacter. The sequence continues at coordinate 827 of JANOIQ010000513.1, read as the reverse complement.
ATCATCATTTATTTGATACTGCATTTTCTGTAAGGGCCATCCCAGCAAATCTCCTTTGCCCCGGTAGTTGATTTTTTCATCTCCGTCCACACTGGCAACAACCAAATGCTCGGTCATTCCATAGAGGCAGGTGATCTTTGCATTTGTTAATTGACGCAGTTCAACCAGTAATGATTTTAAAACCGGCGCTGACCCGAGAATTAAATGACGGAGGCTTTCAGGAAAATGTTGTTGCTGTTCTTTGCAGTAAAGCATCAGCTCCCTGTATTCTGCTGGTGGCCCAAAAAGTGTTGTGATTTGATGCTGTTTGATAAATGCAATCCGTTCTTTTGCCGGCAAGGTTTCTTTCCAGAAAAATGTTTTATACCCTGTCATCATGCCAATTAATGCAAACTGCGGCAGATGGGTAACCATGGAAGCATTCGTTTTACTTTCGAATAAACCTGCAATGGTTAACATACTTTCATACAAACTGTTCATGGTATGTACCACTGCTTTTGGCTCAGCTAAAGTTCCTGATGTATATACGATCATCATTTCATCATCAGGATCACTTTCATGAAATTGATCAGTTGAATTTACATGGTATTGTAAGCGTTTGTTTTTTTGCAGCAATGGCAATTTAATACCGGTTGCAAAAATTCCGTAAGCTGTTGAGTAAGGGATATAAAATGGGTTCTTTGCTATTTTTTTATACATGAAACGGATGAGGGGATGTTCCTGCAGCAGCAAAATTCTGCTGTCGATAAATGCCCATTTGGGTTGAAACTGTTTCAGTTTAGCTGCGTAAAGCTGATTACCCATGTGGGGATCAACTAATGCAATTT
>JANOIQ010000486.1:0-3990 GCA_031407835.1 Chitinophagaceae bacterium | reverse complement strand
GTATGATTCGTGCTTTAAATCAGCTTGTTTTTCCAGTTGGGCGTCATGTAATTATTTTTATGAAACCCTTTACTGGCGGGTATTTTGGCATTTCGTTTTGAAATTTAAGGCCATAAAAACAAGTGAATTCTGTGTTGTCTGCTCTTTCTAAGCGGTTTACTTTTGTTCTGTCAATGCAATCATTGCAGTTTGAGTGAAACACCTCTCCGAAGCATTGACCCACCTTGCCTGCCTGGCGATACTTGCACATAAAGAAGATTTTGAAACAGAATTATTAAAAATTTAAAATACAGAAACAATGAAAACAACAATGAAAAGTGCAGCAATCGGACTGATGACTCTTTTAGCGGTAACAACCGGATTTACAGCATCAGCAACAAACGAAACTCCTGCAGCAGAATTGAAAGTAACCGGTAACCTGAACAATCAACCTTTATTCCAGCTCAGTTTGAATAATAAAGAAAACAGCAGATATGCAATTATCATAAAAGATGAGCTGGGCGAAGTGTTATTTGAAGAAAGAGTTTCAGGTGTTAACATTACCCGTAAATTTCAAATGAATGCAGATGAATTAGCGGGTGTAAATGTAAATATTGAAATTATTAACCTGGCCAATTCAACTTCATCGGTATTCAGCATCAAAAACAGCAAAACAGTTACTACCGAAATAACAAGTAAATAATTATTCAATCAGCAGAAAGCAGAGAAGGGATACATTCATGTATCCCTTCTTTATTTAAGCAGATATTTCCTGCGCAACTGTTGTTAGATGAACCCGTTTGGGTTAGGTATAAAATGAAGGAACTTATGAAAGTTCTTTTGATAATGTTTTTTATCCAGCTTGTAATAGAAGGCTCCTTTTTTTGAGTTCCCTTTATCCTTGTCTTTTTGTTTCAATAGCAATCCTGTATTCAGAATCTTCCTGCTGAAGTTCCGTTTGTCGAAACTTGTTTCATATACATCTTCAAACAAACTCTGTAACAGGGGCAGGGTAAATTTAGGGGGTAATAATTCAAACAGGATAGGGTGCAGGGCTGCTTTATAGCGTAACTTTTCTTTTGCCATTGCCATCATTTCATTATGATCAAATATCAGATCAGGCACTTTGTTGAGGGGAAACCACTCAGGATGATATTCTTCATTGATCTGTGTTTCGTATTGATTAATATCAATCAATGCAAAATATGCAATGGAAAGTGTCCGTTCAATCGGGTCTCTTTGAGGGCCTGAAAATGTTTGAAACTGTTCAAGATAAACTCCTTCTAAGCCAGTAAGTTTTTTCAGGATTCTGATAGCTGCATTGTCGGCACTTTCGTTGGGTTCAACAAATCCGCCCATTAAGCTCCATTTGTTCCGTTCAGGTTCCAAACCTCTTTTGATCAGCAGTATTTTCATTTTCTGGCCATCAAACCCGAAAACGATACAATCGACTGCTACAAGGATGCGGGTTTGATTTTGATATTTTGTCATACAACTGGGGAGAATTTAATAAAGTTAGGTAAACTGGGCATTGAACTGATTAATTTTACCAGACAAGGTTGTTTATAAAAAAATAATTGTAAAAATGACATTTATTTAAAAATTGCCTATATTCGGTATTGAATTCCTGAATTTTTAAACTTTTATTTATGCCAATTGCTGCCATCAAACGATTCGTTATTCTTTTCCTGTTGCCATTTTTTGCAGGCACTGTTTTTTCGCAAAACCGTGTGGTTTTAAACGCTGATATCGGAAAAACAAAAATTAATAAAAATATTTACGGACATTTTGCTGAACACCTGGGTAATTGTATTTACGGTGGGTTTTATGTGGGTGATACCAATAAAATTATACCTAATACAGTTGGGGTAAGAAATGATATCATTGACGCCCTGAAAAAATTAAAAGTTCCTAATCTTCGCTGGCCGGGTGGATGTTTTGCAGATACCTATCATTGGAAAGACGGTGTTGGCCCAAAAGATAAACGACCAGCTATTGTTAACCGCTGGTGGGGCGGAGTTACAGAAGATAACAGTTTCGGTACGCATGATTTTCTCAATATGTGTGAGCTCATTGGGGCACAACCTTACTTGTCAGGAAATGTTGGAAGCGGTACGGTTCAGGAACTTTCTGATTGGGTACAGTATGTCAATGGGAAGGCAGGCGCCAGTCCTATGAGTAAATGGCGTGTACAAAATGGAAGAAATGAACCATGGAATGTGGGTCTATGGGGTGTTGGTAATGAAGCATGGGGATGTGGTGGAAATATGAAACCTGAATATTATGCAAACATATACAGGCAGTATGCTACTTATATGGCCGATTGGTCAAACAGTGAAAACAGGTTCAGAGTTGCATCAGGCGCAAGTGGTGATGATTATAACTGGACAGAAGTATTGATGCGTGATATTCCACATAACATGATGGAAGGCGTGGCGATGCATCACTATTCTGTTATTAATTGGAACAAGAAAGGGTCTGCAACTGACTATAGTGAACAGCAATATTTCGCAACCATGAAATCTGCATGGCTCATGGAAGAATTTGTAACCAGGCATAGTACCGTCATGGATAAATATGATCCGGCAAAACGGATTGCTATGGTAGTTGATGAATGGGGTGGATGGTATGATGTGGAACCGGGCACCAATCCGGGATTCCTGTTTCAGCAAAACACAATCCGTGATGCGATGATTGCAGGTGTTACCTTAAATATTTTCAACAATCATTGCGATAGGGTACGGGTGGCCAACCTTGCGCAAACGGTGAATGTGTTACAAGCTGTTATCCTGACGAATAAAGAGAAAATGATTCTTACCCCAACCTATCATGTAATGGAAATGTACAATGTACACCAGGATGCAACCATGCTTCCTGTAAATATCCAATCGAATGATTATGTTTTTGGGAATGAAAAGTTACCGGCTGTTTCTGTTTCTGCATCAAAAGATCAAAATGGAGTTACTCATATTTCTTTGGTGAATATTGATGCATCAAAACCTCAGTCTGTAAGTATTGATATACATGGAATGACAGCTACTTCAGTTTCAGGAAGGATACTTACTTCTAAAAAAATACAGGATTATAATTCATTTGAGCAACCAGGTAAAATACAACCGGCAGTTTTCAAGGATGCAAAAATATCCGGTAGTTCGCTGCAGGTGCAGCTGCCTCCGTTTTCAGTTGTTGTACTTACGCTCAAATAATAATAGAACGTATGATGCGAATTAATAAATATTTTCTTGCCATTGCAGCAGTAACGATGCTTGCATTTCCTTCTTTCAGCCAGATCAAAAAAGTGCTGACTGTAAAAGCAAATCAACCGGTTGCTGATGTTCAACCCACTATGTGGGGTGTTTTTTTTGAAGATATCAATCTCGGTGCCGATGGCGGAATTTATGCTGAATTGATCAAGAACCGTTCATTTGAATTTTTCAAACCATTGATGGGCTGGAAAGTTGAACAGAAGCCATTTGTTGAAGGAGCAGTTACCATACAGAACAGGCGTGATAATATCCCCAATCCAAGATTTATCAGCGTACAATTAAATAATGCTGCAAAAGGAAATCTGAGTATAACCAATGAAGGTTTCCGTGGCATGGGTATTAAAAAGGATCTGCGCTATGATTTTTCTTTCATGTACCGTACCTCTGCAGCAGGAATAAAACTCCATGTTGAATTACTCAATGCAAAGAATGAAGTTATCGGCAGCACAGTTACTGTCGCAACAGTATCTGGCAGCGAATGGAAAAAACAGTCTGCAAGTTTTTATGCAACAGCAACAGAATTAAAAGGGCAATGCAGAATCTGGTTTGAAGGAAATGGTTTAATTGATCTCGATATGATTTCACTTTTTCCGGAAGACACCTGGAAGAAAAGACCCGGCGGTATGCGTGCTGATATGATTCAGATGCTTGCTGATATGAAGCCCGGCTTTATACGTTTTCCAGGTGGGTGTATTGTGGAAGGCTTTGATCTGTCGAACCGTTATCAATGGAAAAAAACAATTGG
>JANOIQ010000466.1:0-6914 GCA_031407835.1 Chitinophagaceae bacterium | reverse complement strand
TCGTTCGCATGCTTTGTAGTGAAATGTAGTTTACTCATTGTTTTTTAATTTTTACCACGCCATCCCGTGGATTTGTTGAAAAATTCCGTTTTAACAACGGGGTCGCAAAGGTAGCCGTAGAGAAAGCATATTACCAAAGAAAAATTGAACTATTTTTTTATCGCACTTTCACAACACACTGATTTACAGTAATAATTTTGCACAATTATTTTCATGGCCCCGAAAATGCCTGAAAAAAAAGGAAATTTTGGGGCAGTTGGCTGCAAATCCCTCATCAGCTTTGGTTCGGGCTGTACGCATGCAGTTCCGCTGAGGGCGGGAACTGCCGCATATATCCTGCAGCCTTGAGCGATAAATAACATGCAACCAATAAATGGCTTAATTTCAAATCCAATTTAGAAAAACGATAACCACCCGAAGCTTCTTAACTGGAAATTCTTTCTAATGCGCAACGGGTTATTCTTTGTAGTTTTTATTTTTTCAGTACTTGTTTCATTTGCCCAGCCTTATGTTGATGTTCTTAATATCCGCACAATTCAATCGCCGGATAATGGTTTGATCAGAAGAAATAAGGACAAAAATTCCTTTCAGTATTTTAATGTATCAATTACACTACCCATTCGTTTTAAAAAATCTGGCGGAGCATTGGTCTTGAGCCCATATTTTGAAAACTGGCAGGTGAATCTTCCCGGTATAAATCAACAAACTATCTTTCCTTTAGAAAGGGATCAGTTCTTTCCTTCGGGTATCGGGCTTCCCATAACGCTTCTAACACCAATACCACATTCAAAATTTCTCATCAACACAACATTGCTTTTACGGAATAATGCAGAAAAAATAAATCTGCCCGGTTCTTTTCAGGCAGGTGGGTTTGTTGTAGTGAATTATAAGATCAATCAGAGGCTTACAGTAAAAGCAGGCTTGTATTATAACCGTGAAGCCTTTGGAAATTTCTTTATGCCGCTTGGCGGATTGGAATATAAGGTTGACAGTACATTACAAATCTGGGGAACCTTACCCGGTTCCTTCTTCATTGAAAAAAAATTAAAGAAATACTGGTATGCCGGACTTACATTTAAAGCTGTTACCAACAGTTACCAGTTGTTTAACGGAAAATATATTCAGTTTAATGATAATCAGCTCAGCCTCTTCTCTGATCTTTATCTCAGTAAAAACTTAGTATTAAACCTTGAGGCAGGTCACAGTTTGTTCCGCAGAATCAGATTGGGAACTACAGGAAAAATAAAGCAATATGTTTATGATGAAAAAATAAATGACAACCTGTTGTTTCGTATTTCTGCTATTTACCGTATCCGCAGGTAATACCATGAACCTGTAATTTAGTTTTTAGGCTGGAGTAAAATATATTTAAATGTTGTATTGTATGCAGCATCAATAAAAGCAAGCATCTCATTCCATTTTTCTTTCGGCATATCTTTTTTCTTATACATTTTAACAATGCTGAAAATTATATTGCCGTTTTCTTCTTTTGCTTCACAGGAAAATTTACCAGCCTCGTTGTCTACAACGCTATTCATTTCTTTTAACCCCTTAACAGTATAACCGGCAGGTACAGGCATCGATATTTTCCAGCTGAGCGTTCTTGCATATCCAACCTGTATGTCTTTGGTTCTGTTTCTTTCCTCTTTGGCAATTTGCAGTTGAGTTCCCATCAGCCCGGCTAAATTCACAAGAATTTTTTTGCCGGCTTTTTTTGTCATGTCTTCTATTTCAAAATCATCTGCTGCTGTTAACTGTTTTCGTACCAATGCCCTGCCATCGCTGATGAGTTTAAAATTTTTGTGCTTTACTTTTTGCCTGTACTCTTTATCCAGTTCCTGCTGTACCAATTCCGGCTTGGCCGTTTTAAACTCTTCTTTAATCGCCGCAACAGAACTGTAATATTCATCTGTCTGTCTGCTGCTCATTTTATCTAACGGTGAAGGACCAAAGTAAATCTTGAAATCATCAAACATATAGGGTGTATACTTCACCACATTATCAATTTCTTTTGCCTTGCTGATTCCATTATATGTTGCCGTTCTGTTGACATTCATTTTGTTGGTAACAGGATCATACTGTGCAGTGATGTCATAATGAACCGTATTTTCAGTTGCCGCAGCTTCTGGCAGAGTGATGGGAGTAATTTCCTGTACTCCGGTTTTCTTAACCGGTTCTTTAATGATGTATGCTTCATTACCCAGTAATGTTTCAACCAGTTCTCCCGGATTTGAGTGATCAGTACAGTTGAAATAAAACTTATCCTTTACTTTAATTACATATCTTATTTCACCATCAAACAAAACATCTTTGAGCTTTCCGGTTTTGTTTGAAGTTGTTATAATAAGGTCGGAACTGATCTTACGTTGTAAAAGAAGAGAACCAAAAATATACGCAAACACTTTATCGGACAAATAGGAATCACGATATAATACATGATTCCTGATGCGGTAATAAACGTTTTGAATAAATTTTTCTTCCGGCAAATCGCTTACACTTTCTTTCCGCATGTCGTTCCATGTATAATCAACAAAACCCTGTACCGAAAGCATACTGCTGTTCAGTGGATAATACCCAACATTCGCATAATCATCCCAGGCAATTTTGGCAATTTCTTCTTTGGTAAAACCGCTTTTCAATTCACCCTTCCCTCCAATCAATGCACCTTTTATTTTATCACTGTTGGCATAGATTACCTGGAATTTTACAACGGGATAAGCCAGCATCGGGCTGATGAAGTTCACATCCTTTTCTGTTGCCCTGTCTTTATCAACAAGTACATACCGGTAAAATCCATTTACATCACTCTCTTCTTTTTTAAATTCAGGAGCTGCATTTTGTGAGAGTGATTTGAAGAATGTTTTATCATCAGTATCAATGCTGATTTCATTATACATCACAGGATATTTTTTACTGCAGATTTCGTACTGCGGATCAAACTCTACATAACCGCTGCGCATTACATTGAGTTTGCTTTTTGTATAAGATACATACTCCAGCACATCCCCCACTTCCAGGTTGGGGATAGCAACTTTATAATACCTGGTTTCTGTACCGCTGTTCTGATCAAAAAAACTTTTATAAAATTCGGGTACATTTGATTTACTTCCTGCCTCTACAGCATCACCTAAATCTACCGGTTGTGTTTCACCGTTTGGTTTGATGACTCTTGCAGAAAATCCATCGAGCTTATCTCCATACCTGAAATACACTTCTGTAAATCCTTCAGCTGCGTTTTTATCCTGCAGCTTAATCTTAAACCTTACTTTTTCAAACAGAAATACATTTGATTTGGTGGAACTGATCCACCCACCACTTACTTTTTTATCAAAGGTGATACTCCGTTTATATCCAATGATCACGGCTGATTCATTTTTCCATTTATCAGGAACTGTATTTACTGTAAAGGAGGGTATGGCCTCTGTCCAGTATGGAGCGGCATTTTTCTCAATCACTTCAATAAAATTTTCATCTATTACCCCCTGTGCAAATAAACATTGTGAAACAGACAAAAGAAAACCCAAACAGGCAGCAACTGCAACTTTTTTATATTTACTGATTTTCATGGTTGCAATTATTTAGTGGTTACGGTAATATAATTTTCACTGAAAGATTTGATGCTTTCAAGAAATTTTACCCATTCTGTAAAATCTTTTTTATTGATCGTGCTTTTCTTAATCAGCAGTTTCTTTTTCAATACTATTTTATTTCCGCTAACAATGTACTCTCCGGTAAAACTGTAGTTATCATTTATTACCTGCAGTTTCTCCGGTATATCAGCAAACTTTTTATTGACAGGTATTGTAAGCGACAATTCATCTTCGAATGCAGTTACCCAGTTTAAATCATATCCCCTTGTACGTTTTTCATCGGGCAAATAGCTCTGTAACGTTTTCGGAAAAAAGTCAATGTTTACATAATAATCACCTTCAATGATGCTTACATTGTTGCTTAAATTTGATTCGCCTTCAATAACCACCGGCAGCTCCCTGTTTTTTAAATCGCTTGTTTTTGTTGTTTTGGAAGTAATGTTACTGTTGCTAAACTCCAGCATATTTTCGAGGAACTCCTGCTGCGATGTAACCGGTAACTGCTGATAGGTTTGATGAAAATCAGTGCGTTCATTTCCCGTGAACACAATTTTTAATTTCCCGGTGAGGTTATTATCAATTAATGAAAAATCGGCTTTTGTCTGAATCATATGTTCTTCCCCTGTTGTTAGCGGAACCATTTTTATTTCAAACTTTTCTTTATTGGCAATCATCGCTTCCTTTCCCTGGATGCGGTAAGCGTTCTCACCAAAAGGGGCATACTTTTCAGTAGCATCTAAAAAATATTCTTTACCTCCATAGTATAAAGTAGTGATGGCATGATTGTTTACACATAAGGCAGGCGTTGCCTGCGGATAAGGAATATCTCTGGTACCGATCCATGTAAAGCGTGCATCATAACCTGCCAGCAGCAGCATTTCAGTTAACAAGTTGGCCATTCCTTTACAGTCGCCATATTTTTTTGCGAGCACCTCCTGAGCTGAAGAAGGGATATATCCTGAGTAGCCATCTTCATACGCTATGTACCTGATATTGTCCTGCACCCAGTAGTAGATTGCTTTGATCTTTTCTGTATCGTTACTTTTTCCTGCAGTTATTTTTGTTAATGTGGCTTTTAGTTGCTCCGGTTCATTGGCAGCCATTTTATACAAACGGTAATTCCAGTTGTACACATCATCTACTTTATCAAAGCCTTTAATTATCTCGCCTTTGTTGTCAAATGATTTTATCTGAATGATGAGGTGAGGTTCTGTAAATGCAATTCCAATACTTTTGGCTTCCTGTTTCAAAGCAGGGATATCACGCATGGTGAATGTGTAAAACGTATAGTCACCTTTGGGAACAATTTTTTTTTCAATCTTATTTCCTTCAAAATTGACCGGCTTAAAATCAACTACCAGCCAGTTAGGCACTTTAAATTCAAATGTTTTTTCTTTTACAGGATACCGTTCATGAAAAAAAAGGCGGGTGAGATACTTTGAATCGGAATACTCTTTTTTTACTTTGATTCTGTTCATCTGCCCTTTTTGTGAAAACCTGATAGGGTAATACTGTACACGGCTGTCATCAAAAAAAACACCGTCATTTGTTACAGAACGGTCGTAGGGTCTTGAGCGGTCCCAGATGTATGAGCTGCCAAACTTAATCGCTTTATCAAACATTTTAATTTGAATAAACCTGTTGTAGTATGCAGGATACACCATGCTGCCAAACTTTTTGATGGAAAGAAATTCCATTGCAGCTTCCTCTTCAATTGTTACAACTTTATCATTCAATGCATTTTTCCCTTTATCAAAAGAAAACAATTGATAAGAGCTGATACAGGCAATATCTGCCTCCTTATATTTTTTGGCAAGTTGCAAAGCAGTTGCTTCATCTTCAGGATTAACAGATTGGGCTGTTGCAGTAAAAACGAACAGCAGCATTACAGGTATCAGCCTGAAAGCTTGATGAAAAGCCATAGTATTAATTTGTATAAAATAAGTAAAGTGGGTGGAACGGATTTGCATAAATGGTGTTCCCTGATTTTTATAGCACTAAATATATTTAATAGCTGAATACAGTAAGAGTAAATTCCTGCTTTTTTTAAATCTAAGTGCAGCACTTACATTAATTGGAAGTTGGGCATCTGTAAGAAGTAATGCTGAAGGTTACGCCGATTGTTGCTGTAATATATTGATCTTTTTGCCCACTGAAACCACGCTGATTTCCAATTGTTCCAATGCGTGGGCCGAGTTCGTAACTCCTGTCCTGCAGTAACGAAGCAGCTGAGCCGGCAGGGAATGCGACTATTCCTGCATAGTTAGAAGATACATCATCAATATAATCGGTATTTGTAAAACGATGGGTTATTTCAAAGTTGAGATTCACCTTCTGATTCAATGCATATTTTACACCTAAACCAAAGGGGAAAGCAAATGCAACAGATGAGTATTGTTTACGGCCGGGGTATAAAACGGAGCCCTGACCTTCGGTTCCTAATGGACGCAAAAAATATTTTGTGTCATCTAAGTAAGCATAGGGATCAAAATTAAAAACACCGGCTCCAAATGTTAAATAAGGAGTAAATCTTTCGCTGGGGTTAGAAGGATTAAACCGAAAGAAATTAAAATCGCCCTGCAGCATGAGTTCAAACAAATTGCTGTTGAAACTGAGGTTGCGGCGTATCTGAAACTCATTCTTTTTCTCATAAATATCACTGTACCCAAGCTGAATAAAATTTGCTCCCAGGCGAACAGCTACATAATCATTGACTTGTTTACGGAAAAAAACACCTCCTGCAATTTTAGGACGGTTAAGTTTTTTATCGGGATTTAAATCACCAAAATAGTGAGCAGCACCTATCTGGAAACCAAATTCACCTTCATGATGGAAGCTTTCATACTGCGCCTTTGCAAAATATGGTGCAGAAATAATAAAGAGGGCCAGTAAGCAAAAAAACGATCTTTTCATCAGGAATTAATTCTCAGAGATGTAATAACGCAAATATCAGGTTTTTCATGTGTCCCTTTTCGATTTTTACGATCATACCATTGTATTTGCTCTAAAGTGTTGTTGATTTTTACGTTGCCCGGATAATTCTTGACGACGATCAGTTCCTCCTGTCGAGGCCCCACGACAATTTATTACGGAGAGTTTGCAGGAAGTTATTTTCATTCAAACGGATCAGGTTAACGGCAAATGCCTCTTTCTTTACTGCCAGTTGAATGGTTTTCTGAACGATTTCTTTTCTTGAATCAAGTGTACACAGAAAAGAAATCGTTCAGAAAACCATTCAACTGGCAGTAAAGAAAGAGGCATTTGCCGTTAACCTGATCCGTTTGAATGAAAATAACTTCCTGCAAACTCTCCGTAATAAATTGT